>NZ_JAMZBD010000008.1:0-19694 GCF_024158685.1 Halomonas sp. 707D4
CGTCGCGAGGATGCCGGCGGCGCTCGCCGCCCCGGCCGCGCCGCGCTACTCCGCCCGCGGCGAGGCGCTGCTGGAGCGCTGCGCCACGCTGAGCGACCATTGCGAGGCCTTTGCGCCGGGCCTTCCGGGGCTCGACCTGTTTCCTCATACCCAGTGGCAGCGCCTGCTGCGTCGTCACTACCGCCAGGCCGAGCGCCCCTGGCTCGCCTACCAGACCCAGGGCGGGCTGCCGGCCTTGAAGGAAGCGCTGTGCGATTACCTGACGCTGTCGCGGGCGGTGCGCTGCCGCCCGGCGCAGATCGTGATCACCCAGGGCGCCCAGCAGGCCTTCGAGCTGGTCACCCATCTGCTGACCGACCCGGGCGACGGCGTGTGGATGGAGGAGCCCGGCTACGGCGGCGCCCAGACCAGCTTTCTGACGGCGAACCTTGCGGTGGTCCCCGTCCCGGTGGACGACGAGGGCATGAACCCGGCGCTCGCGCCCCAGGGCACTCCGCCGCCGCGGCTCATCTACGTGACGCCTTCGCACCAGTACCCGAGCGGGGTGACCATGCCGGTGGCGCGCCGCCTGGCACTTCTGGAGCAGGCAGCCGCCCACGACGCCTTGATCATCGAGGATGACTACGACAGCGAATTTCGCTACGACATCCCGCCCACCCCCTCGCTGCAGGGGCTTTCCGATCAGGCCCGAGTGCTCTACATCGGCACCTTCAGCAAGGTGCTCTACCCGGGGCTCAGAATGGGGTATCTCGTGCTCCCCGAGGCGATGGCGGACACCTTTCGCCTGGCCCAGGCGCGGCTTCATCGCGAAGGCCACTACCCGCTGCAGGCGGCGGTGGCGGAGTTCATCGCCACGGGCGACTTCTCGCGCCACATCGCCCGCATGCGTGCACGCTATCGCCAGCGCCAGACGCTGCTCCGCCAGGCGCTGGCCCCGGCAGTGAAGGCCGGGCTGCGGCTGTCGTCGGGCCACGCCGGCATGCACCTGGTGGCCGAACTCGAAAGCATCGAGCAGGAAACTCGGCTGACGGCGCTGGGACGCCAGGCGAGGGTGACGCTTTCACCGCTTTCGCGCTACTACCTGGGTACGCCGGCACGTGCGGGACTGGTGCTCGGCTATGCGGGCGCCCCGGATGAAACCATCCGGCGCGCCGGGCAGTGGCTTTGCAGCCTCTGGCTCGCCGAGGTGGCCGCGTCGAACGAAGGTCGACTATCTTGATGAGAGGCCCACGGCGTGGCGACCGGCGACGAATGGGCAGGGTCACGTATTCTCGGTATGCTCTCTTGTAGTAGGGTTACGCTTCACACGCGAATCGATACACCAAACATATCGGGAACACGGGTTCCCCCTGGGGTTAATGTGGCTCAACCGCTCTCTTCACCGGCACCGTCTCAGGCGTCTCGCTGCAAGGCCTGGAGCGTGCACGTGCTCACGGCCAGCGGAGTGCTGCTGGGCACCATGGCGCTGCTGGCGCTGATCGACGGCAACCCGGTGGCGTGCCTTCTGTGGCTGGGCGCGGCGATGATGGTGGACGGCTTCGACGGCACCCTGGCGCGCAAGTACGAGGTGAAGACGATCCTGCCCCACTTCGACGGCTCGACCCTGGACATGGTGATCGACTACCTCACCTGGGCGTTCATTCCGGCGCTGTTCATCTACTACTTCATCGACCTGCCGGCGGGCTTCGAGCTGCTGGCGGTGTTCACCATCCTGCTGTCGTCGATGTTCTGCTTCTGCAACGTCGACATGAAGAGCCAGGACAACTACTTCGTCGGCTTCCCGGCGGCCTGGAACATCGCCGCGGCCTACTTCTTCATTCTCGATTTCCCCCCCTGGCTGACGCTCGGCGCCATCCTGTTTCTCGCCGTGCTCACCGTCACCAAGATGAAGTTTCTCCACCCCTTCCGGGTGCGCCGCTTCATGCCGCTCAATATCGCCATCACCCTGATGTGGTGCGTGTGCGCCACCGTGCTGATTCTCGAAAGCCCCGTCCATCCCGGCTGGGCACTGCTGGGGCTGGCGGTGGCGTCCATCTACTTCGTGGGCATGTGCCTGTGGCGCACCGCCCAGGAGTGGTTCGACTGATCCACCCGCGTTTTCCCCAACCTGTCGAAAGGAGGCAAGGATGCCGCTGACCACCCGACAACGCGAGCGCTTCCGGGCGCTCGCCGCCGAGACCGACGGTATCGATCTCGAGGTGTACCAGCGCTTCGAGCGCGACCCGCTGGAGCCGATCATCGGCCTTGGCCGGCGCGATGTGCGCCTGGGCTTCTTCGGCCGCGACCCGGGCCGCGACGAGGTGCGCTTCAACGAGCCCTTCATCGGTGCCGGCGGCCAACTGGTCAGAAAGGCGCTCTACCGCCATCTTTTTGGTAAGGAAATGCCGGACTTCGACGCCGCAGAAGCGATCGGCGAGCACTTCTTCTGGATCAACACCGTGCCCTTCAAGCCGGTCGGCAACAAGGCGTGGTCGATGAAGGTCAAGCGCCGCTTTCATGGCCTGGTCAGCGAGGTACTGATCTCGCACTGGGAGGGCCGCACCCTGATCACCCTGGGGCGCGAAGCGTTTCTCTGGTTCGGCATCGGCCGCTCGAAGGAGGAGCGCGACCGGCTGGAGGCGTTCTGGAAGCGCGAAGACCGCTTCGAGCGCCATATCGACGTCACCCTGGAAGACGAGCACGGCAAGGCGCAGACCTTCACGCTCTACCCGCTCCCCCACCCGTCACCGCTCAATCAGACCTGGTACCGTCGCTTCCCGGATCTATTGAAGCAGCGCCTCGAGCAGCTGGACGTTCAGCGGGACAACCTGACACTATGAAGAGTCGTCCCGCCACCCGGTGAAGCCTGCCCAGAGGTTGGCTGCCGGGTCGATCATTCGGTCTCGAAAACGACCGGGAACTCGCCGGCCTCGTCACCGCAGGTTTCCTGGGCGCGATACTCGCTCAGGCGGAAATCCCCCTGCTCCCACTGCCAGGTACGCTCGCCACCGCAGCCGCCGGCGCCGCGATCCTTGTACCGGTCGGTCAGGACACCAGTGTCGAGGTCGAACTCGGGATCGAAGAGCCATTCCGTGCCGGTCCAGCTTCCGTTACGCCACAGGGCAAACAGCAGCTTGCGCGGCTCGCCCTCTTCCGGCTGGTAGATCGCCTCGAAAGACGTCTGGTAGGCACCCGCGTTGCACGGCACAAGTCACAGCTCGCCGCCCATGTCACCGTCGATCGTGTAGCGCTGAGGCACTATTCCCAGCGATTCGTCGATGGGGGTGCAGGTATCGCTCATCTGTGCAACGACAGCCTCGGGCGGTGCCGATGACTCACCGGTCGCCGACTTCGTGCCAGCCTCGACGGCAAATCCTATCGACAACCCCATGACCGCAGCTGTCATCCAGCCAAACGAACGTAACATCATGACCCTCTCCTTATTACGGTGAGCGTTCATGGCTCACCGCGGCTTGGCAACATGGCTACTTGATACGCCGATTCCGATCAAGTAGCCAGCACCAGGTAATGTCTTCCACTGTCATTTCTTATTTCGTTCTCGCTCAGTCATTACATGTTCGCGTAACGGTGGCTGTAATTGAGTTACCCCGCTGGTGCGGGGAACGGTTCCGCATGCCGTACTGCCAGCGGCTGTGAAACGGTTCATCCCCGTAGGCGCGGGGAGCGGATACACTCCGCTGCAGTGCGCCAGGGTGCGAGCGGTTCATCCCCGCAGGCGCGGGGAACGGACGGATCCAGTGTTCCGGATGATGGAGGCCGACGGTTCATCCCCGCAGGCGCGGGGATGAACCATCGAGAAAGGGGAGAGCGCACGCTGATGTATCCCGTTCCCCGCAGGCGCGGGGATGAACCGCGGCGGTGATGGGGCCCCTGGTTCTGGGGGCGCCGTTCCCCGCAGGCGCGGGGATGAACCGCGGCTGCGGGCGGTCTGGTACTTCTCGAGCGTCCGTTCCCCGCAGGCGTGGGGATGAACCGGGCGTGAAAAGCGTCGTCAAAAGCGTGGGCGACCGTTCTCCGCAGGCGCGGGGATGAACCGCAGGCGGGCCTCGCCCAGGCAATCATGTTCTTCCGTTCCCCGCAGGCGCAGGGATGAACCGGCTACGTGGCCCTGCTCTTTACCCGCTCCGGTCCGTTCCCCACAGGCGCGGGGATGAACCGATATCTAGCGTTAAGTCGTCTTTGACACGGCGCCGTTCCCCGCAATAGTGAGGCTGTTTGCGCGCTTTAGCCCGATTGACGCACGCGTGCGAGCTCGGCCATGGCCACGCGAGAGAGAAAGCCAGAGCGGGTCTTGTCGCCGGGGTGACGGGCCACGAAGTCGTCGATTTGCTTGAGCAGCAAGTCTGGCATGGTGACATTGATCTTGTGACTTTTACCCAGGTACGGGGTTACGTCGATCTCGACCACGGCCCAGATCCAACCGGTGAAGTCGGGGTTATCCATATGGTGGTCGATGGAGGTGGCCTCGGGGATGGGGTCGCCTGCTTCGACGGCCACTTCCAGCCATCCTTCGACGGCTTCTTTGGCGTTGACCAGAGCGTCTTCGAAGGTGTCGCCCGCCGAGTAGCACCCCGGCAGGTCTGGCACCGCAACGCCGTAGGCGTGCTGTTCATCTCCGCGTTCGATGGCAATGGGAAATAACATGGCTCTTTTCTCTCTATGATGCTGGGTGACGCAGAAGTGGCTCGCCTCATTCGAGGCCGGCGCTTTTCCTGATTCCTTTGACCAGCCCTGTTTTTCAAATCCTTTTTCGGATGGGGAACGGTGACCGTGCCGGGCTTGGTTGGATGGCGGAAATGGTGATGACTGCCTTTGACTCTGGCTAGCGTCCAGCCATCCGCTTTCAGCTCCTTGATCAATTCTTTGCTATTCACCTCCCACCCCTTGTTTTCATTTTGGGGTTACTATAACTCCGATATATCAAAGGATCAAAGCTAGAACCCTAATAACTCCATGGCTCTATCCCCGCAAACGCCGGGTGATGTGCTTACCAGGACATGGGGAAGTTCTTTTCAGGTTTAATCAGGTAGTTGTATCAAAGCTGTTGGCCGCCAACGATCATCCGTTCTCGATCAAGGGCGAGCTATGCGGTATGGGCGCAGTTTATTTAGTCACAGACCGTTTCCAAACTTCCTTTTGGATGCTGCACGCGCTATCGTCGATTCTTATTCGTTTGCTAAGTTGGCTGAGTCGACGTTCCGCAGGGTCATTTGGGTCGAACCAGCAGGCAAGGCGGGCAGCGTTTGCGAGCCGGACAGGTTTCGCTTTGTGAGCTGCTATCCGGATTGAGGAGATCAAGGTTTGGCGCTACCTACACGGCCTTCACGCCTACCGTCCTACCACCGCTACGCCGGCAAGGCGCTGCCCGGCCAGGCCGGAGATGCTTGCCATCTACTGGCGTGGCACAGCCTGGATGTCGCCGCGGTCGGCTGGCATCTGCTCGCTCCCGAGCGTCCGCTGACGAAGCAACTGGCCGCGAGATTGGATATCGAGCCCGAGCCGCTGCGGCGGCTGCTGGTCTTTCTGCTCGGCCTTCACGACATCGGCAAGTTTTCCCGTGCCTTTCAGGAGGTGCTGAAGCTTGCACTCGACGGCATGGCGCCGCCCCAGGGCAAGCCTTACCTGCAGCGTCACGATCGCTTGGGGGTACTGCTCTGGGATGCCTGCTGGAAAGAGTGGCGCAAGGCGGGTGTATTGCATTGGCCTGACGGTGAGGCGCGCGCCAGAAAGCTGCAGACGTCGATGAATCATCTAGTAGCACCGTTTTTCGGCCACCACGGTTTCCCAGTGGCTACTCGTCAGTTGACGCTTGCAGACTTTTTCGTCGACGACGGCGAGCTTGACGACACTACTGCCGCGCGAGACTTCGTGGCCGATTGGGCGGCGTTGATCGCGCCTCACTGGCCGGTCGACAAGCTGCTGGACGACGAGTGGCTGGCACACTTCAAGACGCTGAGCTGGACGATCGCCGGGTGGGCGACGCTGAGCGACTGGCTGGGCTCTCACCGGGACTATTTCCCCTATTGCCAAAAAGCCATGCGGCTCTCCGACTACTGGCCGAAGGCGCTCGAGCAAGCCGAGGCAGTGCTGAACGCCACCGGGTTCGCCCGCCCCCCGGAGCCGATTCCCTACACCGGGCTTGCCCACTGGTTTTCCGCTGACGTGACGCCGACCCCGCTGCAGCAAAAAGCGGAAACCCTGCCGCTCCAGGCCGAGCCGCAGCTGTTCATCCTCGAGGATGTGACTGGCGCCGGCAAGACCGAGGCCGCCTGCATCCTGGCCCAGCGGCTGCTGGCCGATGGCCATGGCGAAGGGCTCTATTTCGCGCTGCCCACCATGGCGACCTCCAACGCCATGTATACCCGTCTGGGTGATCTTCACCACCGCTTTTACAGCGCCGTCTCGAGGCCCTCTCTGGTGTTGGCGCACGGCGCGCGCGAACTCAACGAGGCGTTCGAGCGCGCCATCGTGCAGCCCGACCACGATGACTACGCCACGATGGATGCCAGCGCCTCGACCCAATGCAACCGCTGGCTGGCGGACTCCAACAAGAAGGCGCTGCTGGCCGATGTAGGCGTGGGCACCATCGATCAGGCGCTGATGGGTGGCCTGCCGTTTCGCCACCAGTCGCTGCGCCTGCTGGGGCTTTCGCGCAAGGTGCTAATCGTCGATGAAGTTCACGCTTTCGATCACTACATGCAGACCCTGCTGCACCAACTGCTGGCTCATCACGCCCGCCAGGGCGGCAGTGCCATTCTTCTGACGGCCACGCTTCCTCGCGCCATGCGCGAGGCGTTGACCGCGGCATGGCAGCATGGGTTGGGCGCAGCGCCATGGCCAATGGAAAAGACGGCGTACCCGCTGCTCACCCACTGCGGCGCGGAGACGATCGAAGAGATCCCGGTGGCCACGCGCCCGGAAGTCGCGCGCCGCGTGACCATCGACTGGCTGGAAAGCGAAGAGGAGGGGATCGAGCGCGTACTGGCCGCCGTGGACGCGGGTGAGTGCATCGTCTGGGTGCGCAATACCGTCGATGACGCCATCCGCGCCTTTCAAGCGCTGCGCGAGCGCCATCCGGACCCCGAGCGCTGCCTGCTGTTCCACGCCCGTTTCGCGATGGTGGATCGCCAGCGAATCGAGTCCGAGGTGATCCGTCGCTTCGGAAAAACGTCCGATAACCAGCTGAGGCGAGGTCAAGTAATTGTTACTACGCAGGTTTTTCAGGAATCTTTGGACTGCGATGCTGACCAAATGGTCAGTGACATTGCCCCCATCGATCTTTTGATTCAGCGCGCCGGCCGGCTTCAACGCCATCAGCGCGGCGCTCGCCCCGCGCCCGTGCTGCAGGTGCTGGCACCTGCATGGAGCGATACCCCCCGTGCCGACTGGCTGAGCCAAGCGCATCGCGGCACCCAGGCCGTTTACAAGGACACCTCACTGGTCTGGCTGACCATGCGCGTACTGCGCCAGCAAGGCGCCATCACCATGCCCACCGATGCCCGAACCTTGATCGAGGGCGTTTATGCCGCATCACCGGATGACCTGCCCGAAGCGTTCGACCAGGCGCACTTCGAGCACACCGGCATGGCGAAACACGCGGTCTCGATGGCCACCCACAACGCGCTGAATCTGGAAGAGGGCTACCGCCTCGATGACGATTTCGACCCCTGGCAGGAAGAGCGCGAAACGGGCACAAGGCTGAGCGACGAGCAAAGCATCGAGGTCGTGCTGCTCAAGCGCCGTGGGGAGGAGCTGGGGCTCTGGGTAGACGATCACCGCCACGCCGACCGACTCAGCCGCTGCCGCCTGAGAGAGAGCCAGGCCAGAAAACTGGCTCGGTTGCCGGAGATCTATGCCGAGCAGTGGGAAGCGCTTCAGCAGCGCCACCGCGGGCTGCGCTTCGTGCAGCCCTGGCTGCCGGAAGAGGAGGGCCAATGTGGTTACGACGCACAGTGGGGCGTGAGTTTTGAACAAGAATAGACATTGCCATTTTACTGAAAGGCAAGCGAGACAAGGTAAGTCAACAAGTACGATTAACGTCGAGATAATGCACGCGAGGTGCCGATGAATCTACTCACAGCCCCCTGGCTGCCGTTTCGCCATCGAGATGGCCGAATCGAATACCGCCCACCCCCGGCCCTCGCCGATCCTGACGTGCTCGATCTCGCACTCCCCCGCGCTGATTTTCAGGGCGCCGCCTGGCAGTTTCTGATCGCGCTTTTGCAGACGGCCATGACGCCGAAAGATACCGATGCTTGGCTCGATCATTACCAGACGCCACCCCGCGTGGCCGAACTCGATGACCTGTTGGCACCCTTTACCTCGGCCTTCGAGCTCGATGGTGACGGGCCGCGCTTCATGCAAGACATTGACCCACTTGAGGATGTTAAAGAAGCTTCTGTTAGTAGCCTTCTAGTTGATTCTCCAGGCGTTAGTACGATCAAGAAAAATCGAGACTTCTTTGTCAAACGCGATCGTGTCGAAAAGCTCTGCACAAACTGCACGGCGTTAGCACTCCATACCATGCAGATCAACGCGCCTGAAGGTGGGGCTGGAATACGCACAGGGCTACGAGGCGGCGGGCCTTTAACCACACTGATTTTGCCGGAAGACGAAGAAAGTTCGCTTTGGGCTCGCCTATGGCCCAACGTGATGCCGACCGATGCGGTAAAACAGAAAGGTCAGCGCTGGCGTGCGCCGGTGGCTGACGATAGCGAACTGTTCTTCTGGATGGCCAATACCCGGGTCAGTGACAAGAAAGGCACCGAAGTTCTGCCTGAGCAAGTGCATCCTTTGCACGCCCTCTGGTCAATGCCACGGCGCTTTAGGCTTTTGTTCGACGATGAGTCTGGTTGTTGCGACATTTGTGGCAATGAGTCGAAACAACTGGTTCGTCGCTTACGATCAAAAAAGCATGGCGCCAACTATGACGGTCCTTGGCGACACCCGCTCACACCATATCGTATGAATCCAAAAAAACTTGATGAGTTTCCTTTGTCCACGAAAGGCCAACCTGGTGGGCCAAGTGGCTACCAGCACTGGTTGGGTCTCATGCTGAAAGATGAGATCGTCAGCGGCACATTGCCTGCCCGTGTGGTCACTCATCACCTCAAGAAATACGAAATGGTAGAAGCCGCGTGCGACGATGGAGAAGCGTTCGATGCGCTGTTCAAGCATACCCGGCTCTGGGTCTTCGGTTACGACATGAAGCAAATGGAAGCGCGTGGTTGGTACAACGTCGAGATGCCGCTGATAGGAGTGCCCGATTTCTATCAAGATACCCTGCGTGATTGGGTCAAACGTTTTGTCGAGTTGGCTGAAAATATTGTTAAAGAACTTCGCGATCGACTTAGAGATGCTTGGTTTAGAAGACCTAAAGACGCCAAGGGAGACATGAGCCAGATCGACGCCCAGTTCTTCGAGGCCACCCAACTGGCGTTTTTCACCGCGCTGCGTGAGATGGGTGAGGTGCTACGCGAAGAAGGACTGCACGAGGCAGGAAAGTCTCCCACGCTGTCACCCGACATTCACCGCCAATGGTATCTGGCACTCAAGCGTGAGGCGTTGACGCTGTTCGACGCCCAGGCGATCAGCGGCCCGCTGGAAGGCATGAAAATGCAGCAGCTCGAGCGTATTACCAGCGCGCGGCGCTATTTGCTGATGTATCTGAACGGTAGTGGCAAAAAGGTCGGCAAGACGGTGCAGGCGTTTGCCGCGACAGGTGGTTTCGAACTGACCAAGCCAATTATTGAAGACGATTCCGAGGTAAGTACCGCATGAATGAAGCAGAACAAAAAATCTCGCCAGAGGTAAAAAGCATGGCCACAACGGGCGATAAAGAAAAAGAATATCGCCATGCGCTTACCTCGGAAGAGGCTTACACGCTGCGCCTGTGGTGGCAGCGATTGACACTTGATCCTCCAGCACTAAAAAAAATCACCGAGGCGCCAGCTTACCCACGCGGCGTGCGCGCCACGCTGCGCCGCTGTGACACGGTCGAATCCGTCATGCTGACCGAGGCGTTCCGTCATTTATGGCAGGCACTTGAAACAAAGGCCTGGCAGAAGGAGGCCCCCTGGGCTTCCCGTGAACGGCGCATCGAAACCTGGGCGGCCATCGCCGCCGTGGCGAGCGAGCTGCGTAGCGATACCTTCGATGCCCCGCTGGGCAAGCGCCTGGGCGAGAAGCGCCCTAATACCGGCGACACCCCCCGAATGAGCGATCTGCGCTTTCAGCAGTTGCTCGATTGCCATACGCCCGAAGAGCTGATTCGTCGCTTTCGCCGCGCGCTCAAGCTCGCCGATAACGCTGGCGTCAGTGTGGTTCGTCTGGGCGATATGGTCGCGCTCTGGGAGCGCGAGCAGCGCGGTCAGTATCGCGCCGAGGCCACCCAGCGCTTTGCTTTTCTCATGAGTGATGCCTACTTCCAGGCGCGCGCGTTGAAACCGGGCGTCGGGGGCTGAGCGGCGGCCACCGTTCATCAAATACGTTTCAGTCTCACTCCACCATCTTTACTCAGGGAACACGACATGAGCCACTTTATTCAGCTTCACTTGCTTACTTCCTATCCGCCTTCCAACCTCAACCGCGACGACCTGGGCCGCCCCAAGACGGCCTTCATGGGGGGTGCCCGGCGGCTGCGCGTTTCCTCACAAAGCTTGAAGCGCAACTGGCGCACGTCCGATCTCTTTGAATCGGCGGTCGACGGCCACAAGGGCACGCGCACCAAGCGGCTGGGCAAGCAGGTGTTCGACCGCATGGTGCAGGCGGGCGCCAACGAGAAAGTGGCCGGTAGCAGCGCCGAGAAGATCGCCGGTGTCTTCGGCAAGCTGCGCAAGGTCGAAAAAGGCGAAAAACACGAGTACGAAATCGAGCAACTGGTGCATGTCGGTCCGGAGGAGCTCAACGCGCTGGAAGCCCTGGCGGATACGCTGGGTGCTGCGAACCGCGAGCCGAGTGACGACGAGCTCAAGGGCCTGCTCGCCCGGCGGCCCACCGCCGTCGATGTGGCGCTGTTCGGGCGGATGCTGGCTGCCGCGCCCAGCTACAACGTTGAAGCCGCCTGCCAGGTAGCGCATGCCATCACGGTGCACGCCGCCGAGGTCGAGGACGACTACTTCACCGCCGTCGATGATCTCAACACGGGCGATGAGGACCGCGGTGCAGCCCACATCGGTGAGGCTGGATTCGCCGCCGGACTGTTCTATCTCTACCTCTGCATCGACCGCGACCTGCTGGTCGAGAACCTTCAGGGCAACACCGATCTGGCCGACCGCGCCATCGCCGCGCTGGTGGAATCTGCCGTCAAGATCTCGCCCAAGGGCAAGCAGAACAGTTTCGGTTCGCGTGCCCACGCCAGTTACGTGCTGGCCGAGAAGGGCGACCAGCAGCCACGTTCGCTGTCGGCGTCTTTCCTGCAGCCGGTCATGGGAGAAGGCCAGGGCATCGAGGCGATCCGAAAGCTGGAGACCCAGGCCCAGGCCTTTGACGATGCCTACGGTGCCGGTGCGGATCGGCGTTTCGTCCTCTCGGCCACGCCCGAGTACGAAGCGCCAGCACTTAAAGGCGATCTTCAGCGCGGCAACCTGCAGGAGCTGCTGACCTTTCTCAAGGGCGACGACTAAGCGGAGGCGATATGCCACACCATCTGGTTTTTCGCCTCTACGCGCCCATGGCGAGCTGGGGCGAAGCGGCGGTCGGCGAAACGCGGCCGACGGCCACGTACCCGGGCCGCAGCGCGATCCTCGGGCTGATCGGGGCGGCATTGGGCATCCGGCGCGACGACGATGAGGGCCAGCGTCAACTGCGCGAAGGCCTTCAAGTCGCAGTCAAGCAGCGCTCGCCCGGGCTTCTGATGCGCGATTATCACACCGTGCAGGTGCCGCCATCTCAATCGAAGGTGACTCATCGCTCGCGTCGCGAGGAGCTGTCGGTGCCCAAGGCATCACTCAATACCATTCTCTCCTCGCGGGACTACCGTTGCGATGGCCTGTGGAGCGTGGCGGTACGCGTGACCGCCAAGGCTTGCTGGACGCTTGCCGAACTCAAAAGCGCGCTGGAAAAGCCCCGCTTCCCGCTCTATCTCGGCCGTAAGGCGTGCCCGCTCGCCGCCCCCCTGGTGCCGACCCTGGTCGAGGCCGACCACTGGCGCCAGGCGCTGGACCACTGCTTTGAAAGCGCGCTGGACCCAACAACGCCTACCCGGCTGGCGCTGGTGGGCAACGAGAAAAAGGACAAGGACTTGCTGCGTCTGCCCGACGAAGTGCTCTACGCCTGGGAAGGCGAGGCCGACGCACTCGACGGCGATGCCACCTCGAGTGAATCCAGCGAGGCCTGGGACGAGCCGCTGCACCGTCGCCGCTGGCAGTTCGGCCCGCGTCTGGAGCATCGACGCATCGAGAAAGGGGAGGGCGCACGCTGATGTATCTTTCAAGTATCCGGCTGGATCTCAACGACCTCTCCCGCGCCGAGCTGTTCGATGTACTGGAAGGCGGCGCCTATACCGCCCACCAACTGCTCTGGCGGCTGTTTCCCGGTGTGCCAAAGGGCGAGCGGCCCTTCATCTTTCGACAGGAGATGGAAGAGGATGCCAACGGCAAGAGCGCTGGGCTTCCCCGCTTCTACATGGGGTCCGACCGGCCCCCCGAACCCGTGAAAGGCTTCGAGGTGCAGTGCAAGCCGTTTGCCCCGAAGCTCGCCAAGGGTGATCGATTGGCGTTTCGCCTGCGTGCCAACCCTACCGTTGCCAAACCGGCGGGCCAGGGCCAGCGCTCCCGGCGCGCCGATGTGTTGATGGACGCGCGCTATCCCTTTCCCAAAGGAGAGCGAACGAGCCAAGCCTGCGTCGCGGCGATGGACGCCGCAGCACGCCACTGGCTCGACAGTCGCGCGGAAGACTTCGGCTTCACGCTGGCCGTCACGCCGGAAGTGGGCGCTTACCGTCAGCACGCGCTGGGCAAGAAGGAGGGCGGCCAGCCCATTCGCTACTCCAGCGTGGATTACGAAGGCCTGCTGGAAGTGACCGACCCCACACTGCTCGGTCAAACGCTTCAACAGGGTATTGGCCGCGCCAAGGCGTTTGGCTGTGGGCTACTGCTGCTGCGCCGCTTGCCGGAGTGATCCATGAGCTTCATTCCCCTCAAGCCCATCCCTCTGAAGGATCGCATGTCGATGATCTTCGTCGGCATGGGGCAGATCGATGTGCGCGACGGTGCGTTCGTGGTCGTCGACGAGGTCAACGGCGAGCGCATGCATATTCCGGTCGGCTCGGTAGCGTGCCTGCTGCTCGAGCCCGGCACGCGGGTCTCTCACGCGGCGGTCAAGCTGGCCTCGGTCGTCGGCACGCTGTTGATCTGGGTGGGCGATGCCGGGGTGAGGCTCTACAGCGCCGGCCAGCCGGGTGGAGCCCGTTCGGACAAGCTGCTCTATCAGGCCCGGCTGGCGTTGGATGAGAGCCTGCGGCTCAAGGTCGTGCGCAAGATGTTCGAGCTGCGTTTTGGCGAGGAACCGCCCTCCCGGCGCAGCGTCGAGCAGTTGCGCGGCATAGAAGGCGCGCGGGTACGCAAGACCTACCAGGTGCTCGCCAAGCAGTACGGGCTGAAATGGCATGGAAGACGCTATGACCCGAAACAATGGGATGCTTCGGACGTAGCCAATCAGTGCCTCTCGGCCGCCACCGCCTGCCTCTATGGCATTACAGAAGCCGCGATTCTGGCGGCGGGTTACGCTCCGGCCATCGGGTTTCTGCACACCGGCAAGCCCTTGAGCTTCGTCTACGACATCGCCGATATCGTCAAATTCGAAACCGTGGTTCCGGCGGCATTTCGCATCGCCGCGAAGAACCCGCCCATGCCCGAGCGCGAGGTGCGCGTGGCCTGTCGTGATGCGTTCAAGCAGACCCGGCTGCTTCAGCGCATCATTCCCATGATCGAAGAGGTGCTGGCTGCCGGTGACATTGAGCCTCCACTGCCGCCGGAGGATGCCGTGCCGCCCGCCATTCCCGAGCCGGAATCGCTGGGCGACAGTGGCCACAGGAGCAGATGACATGGCGATGCTGGTCGTGGTGACGGAAGCGGTGCCCCCGCGCTTGCGAGGTCGGCTGGCCGTCTGGCTGCTGGAAATTCGCGCCGGGGTCTACGTGGGCGATGTCAGCAAGCGCATCAGGGAGATGATCTGGGAGCAGATCGAGGTACTGGCCGAGGAGGGCGGCAACGTCGCCATGGCCTGGGCCAGCAATCACGAATCGGGCTTCGAGTTCCAGACGTTTGGCGACAACCGGCGTATTCCCATCGACCACGACGGTTTACGGTTGGTGCGCTTTTTACCGCCTAAAGACAAGTAGCTGTTTTAAAAGCTCTTTAACAAAAAGTGGCTGTATAAAAAATGATCAAAATCGCTGGTGAATTTTCCATTGGCGATTTTTCTTTTTTAAAACAAGTGACTACAATTAGACCGTTCCCCGCGCCTGCGGGGATGAACCGCCGCGCTTGAACATCAGCACCTACGGCACGCGCCGTTCCCCGCGCCTGCGGGGAACGGTGGTTGGTCAGCGCGCTGGCACTGTACAGCCCCGGTTCATCCCCGCGCCTGCGGGGAACGGGACGTGTGGCCGGGTAGCGAGGTGAAGCGGTTCGGTTCATCCCCGCGCCTGCGGGGAACGGTACCCGACCGCGATCGTGATGGGGCACAACGGCGGTTCATCCCCGCGCCTGCGGGGAACGGGCATAAATACATCATCTGGTAGAAAAATAAACCGGTTCATCCCCGCGCCTGCGGGGAACGGGGCGTGCGAATGGTCGGTTTCAACAACCAAACCGGTTCATCCCCGCGCCTGCGGGGAACGGCATTCCCATGCAATGGTTTCTCTACGCGGGTGCGGTTCATCCCCGCCCCTGCGGGGAACGGGCCATAGAATATTACGATTCGCTAGGTAAAACGGTTCATCCCCGCGCCTGCGGGGAACGGCATCATGTCGTAATTGCCGGCCACCTTCAGCGCGGTTCATCCCCGCGCCTGCGGGGAACGGTCTAATTATAGACAATTGATCTAAAAGACAAAAACAGGCAACAAAAAAGCCACCACCGTTCCTGGTTACTTTTTGATCAACAACATATTATTAAAGAACCATGAAATCAGTTACTTGCAGAATCGTTATAAAAGTCCACCAAGCGTGATGTTATAGCTGCGTATTCACGGTGGTGTCTACCGAGTCATACGTCGCTCCTCGAGCGGCTGCAGGGCTTCCTCGACCATCGCTCCCGCTGCCTCACCCACCCGGCGCACGGCATCTTCGATATCCGGCGTAAGTGTGAACGCGTAGTTCAAGCGCAAGCACTGGCGAAACTTGCCGGAGGCGGAGAATAGCGCTCCCGGGGCGACGTGGAGGCGGTGCGCGGCCAGGTGGTCGTTGAGGCGCAGGCAGTCCACGGCGGCGGGCAGTTCCACCCAGAGCATAAAGCCGCCCTGGGGGTAGCTGATGCCGGTGCCGGGCGGGAAGTAGCGCTGCACCCAGCCAATCATCACGTCGCGCTGGCGTTGGTACTGGCGGATGACCGCGCGCAGGTGGCGATCGAAATGGCCCTTGGCGATGAATTCCGCCACCGCCCGCTGGGGCAGCGTGGCCGAGGCGCCGGTGGAGACGTACTTCATGTGCAGCGCCTGGTCCCGGTAGCGCCCCGGCGCCAGCCAACCGACTCGAAATCCGGGGCCCAGGGTCTTGGAAAAGCCGCTGCACAGCAGCACCCGGCCATCGTCGTCGAAGGATTTCACGGTCGGCGGGCGGGGTTGGGAGTAGGCCAGGTCGCCGTAGATATCGTCCTCGATGATCGCTACGTCGAAGCGCTGGGCGAGCTGCACGAGCGCGCGCTTGCGCTCGGCGGGCAGGGTGTAGCCCAGCGGGTTGTTGAAGGTGGGCGTGATTTGGATCGCGCGAATCGGCCACTGCTCGAGCGCCAGCTCCAGCGCTTCGAGACTGATACCGGTTTGCGGGTCGGTAGGAATCTCCAGTGCCTTCAGGCCGTTGGCCTTGAGGATCTGCAGGGTGCCATAGAAGCTGGGGGAGTCCACTGCCACCACGTCGCCGGGCTGGGTCAGAATGCGCAGGGCGATGGCCAGCGCCTCCTGGCAGCCCGTGGTGATCAGGATGTCGTCCGGGTGCAGCAGGCAGTTGGACGCCACCGCCAGCTTGGCGATCTGCTGGCGAAGCTCGGGGCTGCCGATGAGCGTGTCGTAGTTGAAGCCATTGAGATCGGTACGGCGATGCAGCCCGCCCAAGATCTTCGACAGCGGCTTGAGCGTGGCGCATTCGAGGTTCGGCACCCCGCGCCCCAGCTGCAGACGGTCGTCGTCGCGCCGGGTGGCGATGAGCTCCAGTACCTGATCCCACTGGGAGACGTCCAGCGGCCGCTGGGCCGGGCGTGACGCCGAGGGCAGCACCGAAGGCGCGTGGCCCGGCCGCACGAAGTAGCCGGATTTCGGGCGTGATTCGATCAGCACCGCGTCCATGAGTTGCCGATACGCTTCCTGCGCGGTCGAGATGCCCACGTTCATTTCCTGGCACACGGCGCGAATCGACGGCAAGCGATCCCCCGGCCGGTAAAGGCCATGCTCGATGCGCTCGCGCAATACAGCGGCCACGGATTCATAGCGTGTCACGGTGCCTT
Organism: Halomonas sp. 707D4; assembly: GCF_024158685.1. NCBI lineage: Bacteria > Pseudomonadati > Pseudomonadota > Gammaproteobacteria > Oceanospirillales > Halomonadaceae > Halomonas > Halomonas sp. 707D4. The sequence continues at coordinate 16,662 of NZ_JAMZBD010000008.1, forward strand.
CCTCATCAGTCACCATACAGATAGTGGCTAAACCCACCCTACAGCCTTGCAACATACCCCATCTGTATTGATAAAACAGTTATTTCTATATCTGTATGGCGACCGTTCCACTGAGTAACCTTGAAGCGTCACCTACCGGAGGACGCCCCATGCCCCGCTTCACGCTCAACCAACTTCGTGCCGGCTTGCATCGTTATCTCGAGCGTCGCCGCAGCCGCCGCCAGCTCGCTACCCTCGACGACCGCCTCTTGAGGGATGTCGGCATCAGCCGCGCCCAGGTTCGCCGCGAAAGCCGCCGCCTTTTCTGACGCCCTCTTTTACGAAGGATCTTTTATGAAAACCGCGACCTACCACCTGCTCGACGTCTTCACCGATACCCGCTTCGCCGGCAACCAGCTCGCCGTGTTTCTCGATGCCGACGCGTTCGAGAGCGCCACGTGCCAGGCGATCGCCCGGGAGCTCAACCTGGCGGAAACGGTTTTCCTGGGTCGCGCCGACGCGGCGAATCGCTACCCGATGCGCATCTTCACGCCGGTCGAAGAGCTCGATTTCGCCGGCCACCCGACCGTGGGCACCGCCTGGCTTCTGGCCGATCTCGGCCTGGTCGATCGCAGGCAGACGCTGACGCTGGTGCCGCCAGTCGGCGCGCTGCCCATCACTTTCGACGCTGACCGAGCCAGCTTCATCACCGCGCGCCCCGCCCGGATAGAACCGAGCGCGCTGGACGGCCCCGCCGCCGCGGCGCTGCTGGGGCTCGAGGCGCACCAGGTCGTCGGCACGCCCGTGATCTCTTCCTGCGGGCTGGCCTTTCATCTGATCGAGCTGCGTGATCTGACAGCGCTGGCGGCGGTCAGCCTCTCGGCCGCCGAATGGAAGGCCCGCGTGGCGCCAACCGGTGTCGAGCAAGTCTATCTCTACGTGACCGATACCCCGCCGCTGCTTCGCACCCGCATGTTCTCCCGCGAGCACGGCGTGTGCGAGGATGCCGCCACCGGCAGCGCGGCGGCGGCACTGAGCGGCTACCTTGCCACCACCGGAACGGCGCGGCGCTGGGCCCTTCACCAGGGCGTGGAAATGGGCCGGCCCAGCGTGATCGACACCGCCATGGAGGCTGACCGGGTACGCGTCGGTGGCCGCGCCGTCTGGGTCGGCAAGGGAGAACTTCGGATCGATTAGCCCTCCATGCTCCGGCATAACAACCTGCCGCTGCTGATGGGATGCCACTACCAAGGCGGCTGAGGCCGCCGTCGCGGATGCCTCGCTGCGCTCGTTATGCCGCGCTACGGGGCTAGGGATACATCAGAGCAAGAACCGTAGTGCGGGTAAGCCGGCAGGTATACCCGCGAATTCGTGACACATCAAGCACGCACCGTAGCGCGGGTAAGCCGGCAGGCGCACCCGCGAAGCTCTGCCTTGTCACCGATGCTCGCGCAAAAGCGTTCAGGCGTCGCCGATGAAGACCGTACCCGAGCCCTCGACGATGGTGTTGCCGTGGCCGCCGACGCTGCCGAGCACGGCGGCGGGTTTGCCGTTGATGAACACCGTGGAGGAGACCGCGGAGGCGATGGGGCTGCCGCAGGCGGAGCTGTCGCCGAGGCGGGCGGCATTGAGCCCGTCGTGGAACACGTCCGGTGAGCCCTCGACCAGCGGGTTGGTGCCGTGCCCAGTTTTCGGGCAGGCGGTGTCGTCGGTGACGCGTGCTGCCGGCTTTCCACTCATGAGAGAACTCCTTCAAAACGATGCATTTCGTCGGTCGCCGCTGGCCCGCCGGCGAGGGCGGCCTTAGCGTTCATCCTGGCGCGCCTTGCCCCACTGGCCAATGCCTTCGGCGATCAGGCTCAGCTGGCGGACCACCAGCGCGCCGGTCTCCTCGTCGCCGCCGGTGAGCTGGCGGCGCTTGAACTCGCGCTTGATCGCTTCCCAGCGCGCCTTCTCCTCGTCGCTTTGCGTGCCGCGCAGCTCCTTGAGCTTGAGCAGGTTCTCCTCGGCGCCCTGGGTGAGAAGCTGGGCCTCGCCCACGTAGTGGTCGTCGATGATCGCCTGGAGCTCGTCGTCGCTCAGAATGGGCGAGATCTTCTCCGCCAGGCGGTTCATGTTGCGATAGCTCCCCTGCAGGCGAAACGGCGGCTCCGTGCGGTACTCGTCGGCCTGGGCACTGGAGGCGATGTACTGCTGGTTGACCCGCAACACCACCTCGCGCACCTTGAACATGTTCCTGAGCACGGCGAGGATCTCCTCGCGCTCCGCTGCGCTGTAGTCGTGCTCGAAGTCGGTGCTCGGCACCTCGCGGCCCCGGGCCAGGTCGACGAAGCGGTAGAAGTCGTCGAGCCCGCGGGTGGCCAGCGGCGCCAGCACGGTGTTGGCGCTCATCGAGTTCTCGATGTAGGAGAGCGCGAACACCTCCTCCATGCCGCTGAGCACGTCGCCCAGGTTGTAGACGTCGGCGCGGTTGGCGAGCATGTCCGGCACCTTGAAGACGTCGCCGCTTTCCGTGTAGGGGTTGCCCGCCATGGCGATGCAGAAGCGCTTGCCGCGCATGTCGTAGGTCTTGGTGCGCCCGTTCCAGATGCCGTCGATGCGCCGGCTGCCGTCACACAGCGAGATGAACTTCTGCAAGAACTCCGGGTGGGTGTGCTGGATGTCGTCGAGGTAGAGCATGACGTTGTTGCCCATCTCGAAGGCCAGGTTGAGCTTGATGAGCTCGGCGCGCGCGGTGGAGTGGGTCGCCGCCTCCGGGTCGAGCGAGGTGACGTCGTGCCCCAGGCTCGGGCAGTTGATCTTCATGAAGATCAGTCCCAGGCGGTTGGCGACGTACTCCATCAGCGTGGTCTTGCCGTAGCCCGGCGGCGAGATCATCATCAACAGCCCGCTGTTGTCGGAGCGGCGCGTATCGCCCACGGTGCCCATCTGCTTGGCCAGGTTGTCGCCGATGATCGGCAGGTAGCTCTCGGTGATCAGCTTGTTGCGCACGAAGGAGTTCAGCGGCTTGGGCAGGTACTCCTCGAGGCGCAGGCGCTCGCGCTGCTCGTTGAG
>NZ_JAMZBD010000009.1:0-19392 GCF_024158685.1 Halomonas sp. 707D4
CGCCGGGACTTCCACCTGCAGGTCGATGCGATCCAGCAGCGGCCCGGAGAGCCGCGCCTGGTAGCGCTGGATCTGGCTCGCCGTGCACTGGCAGCGATTGCGCGGATCGCCCAGGTGGCCGCAGGGGCGGGGGTTCATGGCGGCGACCAGCTGGAAACGCGCCGGGTAGCGGCGCTCGTGGCTGGCGCGCGACAGATGGATCTCGCCGGTTTCCAGGGGCTGGCGAAGAACCTCCAGCACGCTTCTAGAAAACTCCGGCAGCTCGTCGAGAAACAGCACGCCCATGTGGGCGAGCGAAATCTCGCCGGGTTTGGGCTTCGAGCCGCTGTCATTTTCAGCAATTGATGCGACCCTCAGGGCGTAATATCGGGCTATTATGGTAGTCTGTACAGGATTGAGTGCGACAGAATTAATAGCAATTGATGCGACAGGCCTTGTTTTATTCAACATTTGGTGCGACTACCCATGCCACTGCCTACATCCGTTCGTAAAATCGGCCCTACCCGACGAAGTGTGTCTGGCTACTATGCCTTTCGCGGGGAGGAGTCTATTGCGTTCGAGTCGACGCTCGAACGTGATTTCCTCATCAAGGCTGACTTTGATGTGAGCGTCCTTGGTGTGATTTCCCAGCCGTGCGAGATCCCGTTTCATCATCCCGTGACCGGTAGGCGCTACACCTACACACCTGACTATTTGGTTTATTACCGTCTCGGTAACCGTCATTACAGGGATTACCCAAAACCTCTCCTGGTGGAGGTCAAACCACGGGAAAAGTGGCAAGCACATTGGCGTGAATGGTCGCCTAAATGGAAGGCGGCGATGCGGCATGCCAACAACGAGGGCTGGGCGTTTCGCATTCATGATGAAAGCCGCATTCGTGATAAGACCTTGGACAACATTACCTTCCTAGCGCGCTATAAGCGGATGGTGTTTCCCTCTGTCGAAAGCCAGGCAGTCCTCAACACGGTGAGGGAAATGGGGGTGGCGACCTTGGATTACCTGCTTTCTCGGTACTTTATGGGCGATATTTGCCGGGCAGAGGGGATTGCGCATTTATGGCATCTACTGGCGACTCGGCAGTTAGATTGCGATATGGCCCAATCCTTCAGTCCTCTATCAGAGGTATGGGTACCCGATTATGAATAACCATCGTGGCAGCGCAACTGAACCCAATAACGGCGTCGCCCAAACACGCCAACACTTGCAGATTATGGTGGGTGAGCAGGTTCAGAAAGATGGCACCGTTTACCGAATTTCCCAGGTGCTCGATTTTGAGACAGTCATTGGCATTGCCGTTGAGTCCGGGCGTAGTTGCCCGCTTCGCATCAAAGAACTAGCGCCTCTCAATAGCGGGTCCGTATCCCCTGAGCAGGATATGTCCGAGATTGGGGATGCCGATTGGCGGGAGGCCGAGCATCGCTTTTCCATCATTAAGCCCTTGGTGGATCGCCATACGGTGGGGCGGGATGCAGCGGAGGAGCGTGCTAAACAAACGGGGGTTGATACGGCTACGATCTACCGTTGGTTGAAGCGGTATAAAGCGACGGGCTCGGTGCTTGCATTAATTCCTCAAAAGCCAGGGTGGAAGAAAGGAAAGTCGCGTATCCCCGCGCATGCCGAGGCGGTGATTCAGGAAGTCATCAAAGAGGTGTATTTGACGCTGCAGCGTCCGTCCGCACAAAAAGCGGTACAGGAAGTCATGCGGCGCTGCCATGAGCGGCGCATCGACCCGCCGAGCCCTGGTACCGTTCGTGCTCGTCTGCGCGACATCCCAGAGCGCGACCGATTGCGTGGGCATGGCTTTAGAGAAAAAGCGATTAATAAGTTTCAGCCGGCGGCCGGAAAATTTCCCAATGCGGACTATCCGTTAGCCGTCATGCAGATTGACCACACGCCTGCCGATATTATTTTGGTTGATGACGTGCATCGCAAACCGATTGGCCGTCCATGGATTACGTTGGCCATGGACGTGTGTACTCGCATAGTCACGGGATATTACTTGTCGTTTGACCCGCCCTCTGAAACATCCGTTGGCATGTGTGTGGCTCACTCCATGCTTCCTAAAGATGAGTGGTTGCTGCTGCATAACGTGGAGGCTGAGTGGCCAGTATGGGGCACACCCGCCACGATTCATGTCGATAACGGCCCAGATTTTCGCTCAGAGACGTTTCGGCGCTCTTGCCTAGCCTACGGGATCAATCTTGAGTTTCGGCCTGTTAAGCAGCCACGTTACGGGGGGCATATTGAGCGGGTGCTAGGGTCTCTTCTCAAAGAAATCCATAACCTGCCTGGGACGACCTTCTCCTCCATTAAAGAGAAAGAAGGGTACGATCCAGAGAAACACGCGGCCATGACGAAAAGCGAGTTTGAAGAGTGGCTCGTAACGTTGATTTGTAAGGTTTACCACCAGCGCCTTCATTCTGGGATTGGTATGTCACCGATGAGGAAATGGGAAATCGGTGTGTTTGGCAATGCTGACGTGCAGGGAGTGGGCTTAGCACCACGACCTGCTGATAGACTTTCTGTATTGCTCGATTTTTTGCCCAGCTTTCAGCGCACGATCCAGACTTTTGGTGTGACCATCGATGGCATGAACTATTACGATGAAGCGCTAAGACCTTGGATCAATGCCAAAGATCCAGACATGCAAGACAAGAAACGCACCTTTGTATTCCGGCGCGACCCTCGCGACATTAGCGTTATTTGGTTCAAAGACCCGGAGCTCGGGCACTATTTTCGCATTCCCTTTGCCAATCTCGCCCTCCCCTCGATGAGCGTTTGGGAGTATGCCCAGGCCAAAGCGCGACTTCGCCAGGAAGGCAGGAGTTCGGTCAATGAGTCTGAAATCCTACGCGCTATTAGTGAGCTGCGAACCCATGTAGAGGAGTCGCAAGCACGTACCAAGCGAAGTCGCCGCCAGGCGCAACGACGTAAAGAGCATGAGAAGAAGGTGACGCCTGCTGATCCCCTTTTACATGCGCCCTCAACCGCGGCCCCCAAAGAATCACCCGCCCAGGGAGACGGTCTCTTATCGGGTGATATCGATGTGAACTGGGACATAGCATGAGCACACACCTTCATCCTGATCTTCGTCATGTCTTGGGGCTGTCCGCTAAAGAGCGAATGGAGTTTATGGATCAACCGCGCTGGTTGGGCTATCCATTGGCCAATCGTGTCATTGAGGTTATGCGTGGGCTGATGGAGAAGCCTAGTCGTCCTCGTATGCCTAACCTCTTGCTCGTGGGTGACTCCAACAACGGAAAGACAACCATCGTTCAACGGTTTCGTAAACAGTACGGTGAGGGCTACGTGAATGAAGACGTAGAACCGGTGAAACCAGTGATCGTCACTCAAGCCCCACCGAGTGCCGATGAGAAAAGTCTGTATATCGCAGTGTTAGAGAGCTTTTGGGCTCCCTATCGGCCTTCAGACCCGGTACCTAAGCTGCGCTACCAAGTGATTCATCAACTGCGGGCTTGCCATACCCGCTTGTTGATCATTGATGAGTTCCACTCACTGTTAACCGGTGGTGCCGTCAAGCAGCGCGAAACGATGAATGCCATTAAGCTTTTATGCAATGAGCTAATGATTCCCATCGTTGGTGTGGGTACGCAGGATGCTGTGCGTGTGCTGCATTCAGACCCGCAGCATGCGAGTCGCTTTGATGTGGTCGCATTACCGAAGTGGGAGCTCAATCAGGAATTTCAGAAATTACTCGCTGGCTTTGAGAAGATCCTGCCGCTTAAACACTCTTCCCAGTTGCATGAGCCAAAATTGGCCACCCAGCTCCACGCGATCTCTGGCGGCAATTTTGGTGACCTGCACCGGCTGCTGATTGAGTGTTCAAATGCCGCTATTCTGTCCGGGGCTGAGCGCATTGATGAGAAAATTATCCAGAGTAAATCGTGGGTGCGACCAACCCGTGGCATTAGGGAAGTGATGCTGTAATGCCCTGGGCGCTGAGTGTGCCCCTGTTGCCTGAGGAGTCCCTTTCCTCATGGTTCGTTCGGGCGGCGTTGAGGCAGGGATGTGATCCTTTGTCGCTCACCGGGGCTATTTGGCCAACATGGCGTATATGGACGAGGGATATTGACAGGGAAATTCCCCTCGTAAGAATGCGCCCATTAGTCAATGCCTCGGGGATCTCTTCCGCTGAGTTTCAGAAGGCTGGGATGCGGGACGATTGTGAGAAAGTGGTCGGTTACTCGTTACCGGAAACCCGGACTTGGCCCTGGTTGTTGGCACTCGGCACCCGAAATCGAACGCGCCATGGGGGGCAACAGGTATGTGCATTGTGCTTGGCAGAGGACTCAACCCCCTACTTGCGCCGACACTGGCGATTCGCTTGGCACACTGGGTGCCGCTTTCATGGGGTGCAGCTGATAGATGAGTGCCCAGCATGCAAGGCCCCTATAGAGCCCCATCGCCTGTCAGCGGAAGATCAACATTTAGCTCAGTGCAGTCGGTGCCATGACGATTTTAGAAAGGCAGTATGCACGTCGCCTTTACCAGAAGTGTTCAGTTTCCAAGTGATGGCTGATCGTGTTTTACAAGGGGATAGGGCGGCATTTGGGAACACCTCTATCACACTCGCGGATTGGTTTTCTATGGCGAGCTTCTTGGTTGGCGTTATGCGGCGCGCCAGTCGGCGGCCTACGTCACCCCTCGCGGGAGCGCTTCTGTCGTTAGGTATTCCCGTCGTGAATAACCGAATGCCTATATCTGGATTGGCGTTTGAGCTGTTGCCTATTAGCGAGCGGAGTGCTTTATTGACGGCGGTTGAGCGGTTAATGAGCATAGGTGTTGAGGAGGCGTTCAGGACGTTTGTCGCGTTCAATGTGAAAACGAGCGCGCTATTTGATCCTCGAAAGTCACCTCCCGTTGCACTGTTACCGATGCTATCACGATTATCTCATCATCCTCATGGGCCACATCGCCGCCGTGTTCAACCGGATCATCGCCCTGCATCGGAACGTGCTGTTAGAGCCTCTTGGGCGCGTTTAAAGCGCAGAATGAAAGCGGAGCCAACCTCTTGAAGCAACACAAAACGGTAGACTGCGATGAGTGTGGTCGAGAAGTCTCCAAATTGTGGCGACGCCATAAGGGGCATGGTTACTGCTCAACTTGCTATGCTCGTGAGTTTAAGCGGCGGATATGCCCACGATGTGGTGAGTTAGCTCGTTTGCCTAAGAATGACCCAGACGCCGTCTGTCGTCAGTGCGACGTCGACAAACCGTGTGCACGATGTGGAAAAGCCAGTTCAGACTACAACATCGGCAAGGTCACTCCCTACGGCCCTGTCTGTATCGCCTGCGCTCCCTATTTCAGAGAGCCAGAGTCCTGCGAGGAGTGTGGGGAATCCTCTCAACGTCTTACCCGAGTGACGCGTATGGGGCATGCTCATCGCTTGTGTCCACGCTGTGCGACGGCTGATCACGGTACCTGTTCTGCGTGTCGTCGACATCGCTTATTGGTGGTGGCACCCAACGGGGATGTGTTGTGCAAAGCCTGTAATGAGCGAGGGGAAATTGCCTGCCCATCGTGTGGTAATCCCATGCCAGCGGGTCGAGGCGATGCCTGTGAGCCCTGCTATTGGACGCGTACATGTCGTAAGCGGATCATCATTGGCCAAGCCGGTATCACCACCAAAGCGTTACGTGAGGCCTTTGGGGAATTTGGTGAATGGCTGATTCGTACCACAGGGCCGCATAAGGCTGCTCTCAAGATCAATCATTTCTTCTCGTTCTTCCTTGAGGTCGACCAGGCATGGTCACGGATACCGAGCTATTCGGAGCTGCTTCATCACTTCGGGGCGGAGGGGTTGCGGCGTGTAAGACTTCCTATGCGATGGCTGCATGAAGAGCAAGGGGTAGAGCCGGATCACCAAGCAAAGAAGATCGACTCAGAGAAACGACGTATCAAAGCGTGTCTCAGGTCTATGCCGTCCGCTTCTTTATCAGAAAAAGCACTGCATGCTTATTGGCAGCAATTAGAAACCCGTATAGAGGCGGGCAAAACGTCCCACACCTCCGCACGACTTGCACTAAGAGCGGCAGCCGCATTGCTACTCGCTACTGACCGGGAGGGGCAGCGATTGCCACAACAGGGCGATGTGGACAACTATTTGCAGGCGGTGCCTGGACAAGCAGCCTCGGTGACGGGGTTTACTAATTTCTTAAATCGCCAACATGCCACCACGTTGGCTCCTCGGGTGGATGTAAAACGGGCAAGAAAGCGGCGAAAAGAAACACTAGCCCGCACTCTGATGACGATGGCCCGGTGTGCTGATCAAGGAGAGGCCTGGAGGGAGGCATGGATCGTTGCTGCCATGGAGTATTTCCATGACACAAAATTAACGCAGAAAATGCTTCGACAACAGACCGTAGAGCGGACGACAGACGGGATACAGGTGGTAGTGGGTGGCGTTACCTACTGGCTGCCTCTGGATATTGAGTGCTAAGACACTGATAGCGCGCAGTCACTTGGAGGGCCCCGCGACTCTGTAGGCGAATGTCGCCCCGCCGTTTGGACGGGGCTATGGCTCTCTACCTATATGCCAGGGCTCAACGGGGTGCCAAAAGGCGTGTCATGACCGTTGAGATGACGTCAAAACCAGGTCTTCATAAATGCCCTTGATAGCCTTCTCTTCTGGGCTGTGGCGCTGTGGCTCCTGTTCCTGCTTTGGATGTAGTGGGGTTATAAGCCCGTTAGAGAGTGACAGGACATCGCTGAGCTGCTCGTAATCGAGGTTTACGTTATCGACATTGTATTGGTTAAGGCGTGTCATGGTCTCTGTGAGTGCGGTCATACTGTGCTCTTCTTCTCCAAGCGGCGGAAAGGCTTGAATCAGCGGCTGACCGCCTTCCCAACCTATCTTGATCGGCTGATTGATGATGTTGACTTGGGTGCCGGGTGGAATGCGGTCAAATATAGATTCGATGTCTTTGGGTAACATGCGGATACAACCTCGGCTTGCGCGCATGCCAATGCCATCGGGCTGGTTGGTGCCGTGAATCAAATAGCCATCGAAGCCTAGGATGATGGCATGGTCTCCTAGCGGGTTATCGGGGCCGGGTGGCACAACGCTGGGCGCGGTTTCACCGCGTGCTTCCGCTTCGCGTTTTACCGACTCAGGCGGGTACCACGCGGGGTTTTTAATGTTCATGGTGGTCTCGGTCACGCCTAGAGGAGTATCAAACCCTTCGCGACCAATGCCAATAGGATAGGTCTCAACACGCGGTGTCTCACCGTTTTTGACATCTGGGTAGTAGTAAAGCCGCAGCTCGGCGATATTGATGACGATCCCAGTACGCTCCACATTCGGCAGAATAAAACGTCCCGGAATAGTCACTTCCGTGCCCACCCCTGGAACCCAGATGCTAACCTCTGGGTTTGCACGGATCATCTCCAAATAGCCAAGGTTGTGACGCCTGGCAATATCTATCAAGGTATCGTCGTAATCCTTTACGATAAAGGTGTCAGCCTCTCCGATAATATTACCTTCCTCTGGTAGCGGGTAATGCCCTTTGGGCCATTCCGTCTCCTGGGCAGTGGAAGGTTGTGCCGCCATGGCGACAGGGAGCCATGCCAGAAACGAAACCATCACACTCACGATGAAGCCGATCTGCATTGGCCATGGGAGGAATCTCTTAAGTATTGCTGCGTTCTTTGCCAAGAGCATCGCTAGGTTCCTTTTTCATCTAATGCGTCGTTTTTTGATCGAGATAAGTTCAGTTGTAACCCGAGCAGTGTCAGCACCGCAGCGAGTATCCAAGCGGGGCCACTACCGGTGCGTGTGAAAGGAGTTAGGCCCTGCATCGGGGTCACCTCGCCAGTTAAACTGGCCGGTTCAAACTGTGGGGCACGGGCTGTGACGTGGCCTTGTGAATCGATGATGGCCGTCACGCCATTACTGGTAGCTCGAAGTAGGTGACGACCATTTTCTAAGGCACGTAGACGCGCCATTTGAAGATGTTGGTGTGGGCCAATGGAGCGCCCAAACCACGTATCGTTGGAAACCGTTAATAGCAGCTCGGCATTACGCGCCTGTTGGGCGACATGGTCGGCAAAAATGATTTCGTAACAAATGGCATTGCCAATGGTGGCTCCAGCCACGTGTAACGGAGCCTGTTCGCCTGTCCCTGGGGTCAGGCGAGGTACTGGCAAGTCGAAAAAAGCAAGGGTGCCAGCGAGGAGACTTTGGAATGGCAAATACTCGCCAAAGGGCACCAAGTGCGCCTTCTGGTATTCGCCCTGCACATCATTTAGCCCTATGACGCTGTTATAAGAGCGCCCTTCACTGTCGCGTTGCAAAATGCCGGTCAACAAGGCGGTGTCAGGCCCCAGGTCGGACGCTACTTGCTCAAGTATTTGCTGTGCTTCCTGCTCAAGCATGGGAAGGGCTGCCTCGGGCCAAACGATGAGATCGATATCCCTTGCTTGCTCCCGTGTCATCGCCGTGTAGATACTGATCGCCTCGCGCTGCCCTTGGGCAGTCCACTTAATGCGCTGGTCAAGATTCCCTTGCAGCAATGCCACCCGGATGGGCTTGCCAGCCGGGGTTGTCCATTGGGCGGGCAATAGGAATGGAACGATCCACAAGGCGGCCATTGGGACAAGGAAACCCCAGCGGCGACGCAGTACCTCTACCCCTAACGTACCTGTCAGCGCGGTCATGAGTGACAGCAAGTACACACCACCAACGGGCGCCCATGGGGCTAGTGGAGAATCTACCTGAGAGGTGCCCAGCAATAACCAGGGAAAGCCGGTGAGCAACCAGGTGCGTAGCCATTCGCTCACCACCCACATACCGGCAAAGCTAAGACAGGCTAACCGTGGCCCCGTGATGCGCCGATAGAGCCCAAAGGGGATTGCAAAGAAGAGCGCCAGGGCGCTGACAAAAAGAGTGGTGAGGAGCATCGCCACCAAGGCCCCGGTGCCACTGAAATCGTGAATAGCAACGAAGACCCATGATGTGCCAGAACCGAACAGGCCTACCCCATAGCACCACCCACGCAGGGTGGCCATGGCGGGCGTTAGCGACTGTATCTTCCAATAGACCAGTGCCACGGCCACTGGGCCAAGCCACCATAGGGAAAAGGGGGCGGCACTCAAGGTGGTCATTACCCCAGCGGCGAGCGCTACAACGCAATCGACTATTGGTGAGGAGCGCCCAGCAAAAAGCGTATATTCTTTATCTTTATCGACCACATCCATAGCGTTACTCAGAGCGCTTAAAAGCAGGACTTTCACGCCATAACGCCACTGCGAACATCAATACACCTGCAAACAGAGCGATATCGGCCATGTTAAAGGCGGGCCAATGCCATTCGCCCCAGTAAATGTCCAGATAGTCGACGACGTACCCTCGCGCTAAGCGATCAACAGTATTACCGAGCGCGCCGCCAAGAATCAGGCTGTACGCACAGGCCTCCAAGCGCGACAGGGGTTTGCATAGCTGCACAACCAATACGACGACCACCACCAACGCTAAACCAAGAAAGAGGTAGCGCTGCCAACCCCCTGCTTCTGCGAGAAAGCTGAAAGCGGCTCCTGTGTTCCCGGTATAAACCCAGTTAAAAAACGGCGTTAGCGGAATGACTTGGCCAAACGACATCTGGGCGTGCACGATTTCTTTGACCAGTTGATCGGCTAGAGCCAATACGCAAGCAAATGTGAACCATGGCCAACGTCGTGAAGGGCTATCGTTTGGCGCTGTTCTCATGACGTTGTTTTTCCTTGTGACAGGCCTGTCATTGCGGTACTGGGCGAAAAGCGGTAACCCAGCAGTCGCATGGCGTTCAACGTCACCAGGACGGTAGCACCGGTATCGGCCATCACCGCAATCCACATGCCGGTAATACCCAGCGCCGTTGTAACTAGGAAAATGGCTTTTAAGCCAAGGGCGAGAACAACGTTGGTTTTCACATTGCGCAGTGTGGCACGAGAGAGGTCTATCAGCTCAGCGATGCCGGTAACGCGGTTCTTGAGCAAGGCTGCATCGGCGGTTTCCAACGCCACATCCGTGCCGCCCCCCATCGCGATACCCACATCGGCTGCCGCGAGTGCCGGTGCATCGTTGATGCCATCGCCTACTTTACCGATGGGGCCACGGCCAGCCGCTTGCCAGTCTCGAACATACGCTGCCTTGTCTTCAGGCATTAGTTCGCCGTACGCTTCAATGCCTAAGCGACCCCCCGTGGCAGCGACGGTGCGGGCATTATCACCGCTGAGCATGACCGCCTGTACGCCCAAACGGGATAGCGCCGCTAGGCCTTCAATGGCATCTTCGCGTGGCTCATCGCGAACCGCGATCAAGCCCAGTAAACGCTCGCCTTCGACGAGGAGAGCGAGGCTCTTACCGGCTTCTTCTAACGCGACAATCCGAGCACTGAGACTTTCCTCAAGGATGACTTTCTCGTGAAGGTGACGAGGCGTCATTAAGCTCAGCTCGCGACCCTCCACCTGGCCGGAAACACCGCGCCCCGCCAGAGCGCGGCCGCCGGTGACGGTGGGGAGGTTGATGCCCGACTGTCGGGCATGCTCAACGATAGCCGTGGCGATAGGGTGACTGGAATCCCGCTCTATTGCGGCGGCGAGCCGCAATACGCTGTTATCGTCTTCCTCAGCAATCCAAGACTCCACATCTGTGACTCTTGGGGTACCCGCAGTGAGGGTGCCCGTTTTATCTAATGCCACCAAGCGAAGCTTACCTAACTGTTCAAGAACGGCTCCCCCTTTGATCAGTAGTCCGCGCCGAGCTCCCGCCGAGAGACCGGCGGCGATGGCGGCTGGGGTGGAAATGACTAACGCGCAGGGGCATGCGATTAACAGCAATGCTAACGCACGGTAAATCGACTCCGACCATGCCATGGTCGATACCAGCGGTGGCACTATCGCCATCAGTAGGGCGAGTAAGACGACGGCGGGCATATAGTAATACGCAAAACGATCAATAAAGCGTGCTATCGGTGCCTTGGCGGCCTGTGCTTCTTCAACCAGACGAATAACGCGTGCGATCGTATTGTCATCAGCGCCTCGTGTTACCTCCACCTCCAGGGCGGCATCAAGATTCACTGTGCCAGCAAAAATGTCATCACCAGGCGCTCGCGAACGGGGTATGGACTCGCCGTTTACCGGCGACTCGTCAATGTCGGAGGTGCCCACCAGGATGCGTCCATCGCAGGGTACGCGATCACCGGGCCGCACCAGCACACGCTGCCCGGGTTTAAGTGACTCCGCCGAGACGTCACGCAGATGGCCATTGTCCATCAGCCTCGCCGTTGAGGGTGTTAAATTTGCCAAGGCTGAGATACTGCGGCGCGCTCGTGAAGCAGCTACCCCTTCGAGTAGCTCACCTACGGCGAACAAGAACACGACCATCGCAGCTTCAGCGGCAGCATTGATGGCCAATGCGCCAAGCGCAGCGATGCACATCAGCATCTCTATGGTAAAGGGATTGCGCATTTTGAGGGCGCCCCAGGCACTCTGCGCAATGGGTATTAAGCCGACTAGCGTGGCCAAAATGAAAGGCATATTACCCAGCGCAGGCCATGCTAAACGAAGCGCGAAGGCTACGATCAGCAAATTGCCTGTGATAATGACCAAGCGCCCTTTAGCGGTTTGCCACCAAGAGGATGAAGCACCAGGTGCGCGTGTTTGGCCATCATGGGAAGCCACTTGATAGCCTAGTTCGTTCAGGATGCCCTCAATGGTCTTTCGCGAGGGGGCCCCGTGATCGTGGTGGTGAATCTTCACTGATCCCGTGACCGAGCTTGCCGTGACTTCCTCAATGCCTTCCAGTCGCTCTAGCGCCGATACAACCTTGCGCTCACAACCGCCGCAGTCCATGCCTTCAACACGCAGCGTCAAGGTGGTAGGCGCTGTTGTCGGCGTTGATGTTTTCATGGTGCCTCTCCTGCCAATGGGCTATGGTTTTTAAGTGTAAACCTTGTAGCAACTACAGCTTCAAGCCCTGCCTAAGGAGTTTTACCATGTCGATGATCGGCCAAAGTATCAGCATTGGTGAGTTAGCACGACGAGCCGATTGCAAACCTGAAACGGTTCGCTATTACGAGCGTATTGGGCTGTTGCGCGATGCGACACGAACCGGTGGGGGGCAGCGCCGCTATGGAGACGACGCTGTGCGGCGCTTGACCTTTATTCGTCATGCCCGTGACTTTGGCTTTTCGGTGGAGTCAGTGCGAGAGCTTTTGGCCATGTCAGATCAACCTGATATGCCTTGCCAAGAAGTCGATGCCATCGCCACGCATCACCTAAAGAAAGTGGAGTCCCGCCTTCAACGACTGTCCATACTGCGTGAGGAGCTTCAACGGATGGTCACGCAGTGTGCCGGTGGTAAAGTGGAAAGCTGCCGAATCATTGAGGTCATCAGTGATCATCAACTCTGTATCACTGAAAAATCGCACGGAGGGGCTCTCGACTTGGGTTAGCACTAACGCTACGCCCCACGCCCAATGGTCAGCCCAGCGAAACATCCAAAAACAGCATGAGTACCAATCCGATGGAGAGGCCCAGCGTGGCCTTTTTTTGGTGCCCGCTTCGATGAGTTTCGGGAATAATCTCATGACTGATCACATACAACATCGCCCCCGCTGCAAAGGCCAACCCCCAGGGCAGTAGCGCTTGTGACATGCTGATGACTCCAGCGCCTAATAAGCCACCCAACGGCTCAACAAGCCCCGTAAGGGCGGCAATCGTCCATGACCGCCAACGTGAATAGCCCACGCCTAGCAGTGATACTGCTACGGCCAGTCCTTCTGGGGCATTCTGAAGTCCAATGCCAATCGCTAGTGGAATGCCTCCTTCGCTTCCCCCTGCGCCGAAGGCCACGCCAACGGCTAGCCCTTCTGGCAGGTTGTGTATCGTAATGGCAATAATAAACAACCAGATACGACGTAGTGAGGCAGCCTCTGGCCCTTCTCGCCCCTGTTCGAAGTGCTCATGAGGTAAGAGTTCGTTCAGTAGTGCGACCATTCCAATCCCTAGCAAGATGGCCGCACAGGCAATGGCAGCAGGTACCACGCTACCTCCGTAACGCAGCTCCGAGGCTTCTAAGGAGGGTATGATCAGTGAGAAGAAAGAGGCCGCTAGCATGACGCCAGCGGCGAACCCCAACGCTAAATCGCGAACACCACGATTCGGTCTTTTGGTAAACAAGATAGGAAGCGCCCCGACAGCCGTCATCAAGCCCGCGGCAAGGCTTCCCAATACCCCCATTGTGACGAGAGAAACCTCTTCCATACCGATTACCTGTCTTGTGGTAGATGAGTGATCACAGCGCTAGGGTTCCATAACGAGGCAAGCACACGTTCACGTTACTAACAATCCATGCAACGTTGCTAAGCACGGGTGGTTACGGCTCGTTAAACGAGATCAAGTCATAAATGGACGCCGTGCCGATAGCTTGTTCCAAGCGATCTCTTGCCTCGTAAAGTGACGCTTGATATTCACCTTGAGTCGGCTGCTCACCCAACATGATGCGTTGACCTTGACCAAGGGGATCAACAGGCTGGTTATTGACTCTCACTTCGTAATGCAGGTTGGGGCCCGTGGCGACCCCGGAGGAACCTACCTCTCCGAGCGACTCTCCCGCATTGACTAAATCCCCAACCACTAGCTGTGGGGAGAATCGGCTAAGGTGTGTGTAGCGACTAATGGCCCCTGTGTCGTGCTCCACCTCGATCACCTGCCCATATCCCCCTTGGCGACCCATAAAGAATACGCGCCCAGGTGCGGTGGCAATGACCGGCGTTCCTGTCGGCGCAGCCAAGTCAATTCCATTATGAGGACGCATCCCTCCATACACAGGATGTCGCCGATTCCCAAAGCGAGACGTTAAGCGGGCACTAAGCACGGGCAACCGCAACGTGCCTAGCAGGGTGTCGCTTTTGAAAAGAGCTACGTCCCCCTTTTGGGTGACCGGCCATATGACCTCCAAGGGCTCTGCCTGATCAGGCAGAGCGGCATAACTGAGGCGTGGTGGCCCAACACGGGCGCCGTCCTGGCGTCGATCTTCCTCCCACACTAATTGAATACGTTCACTGCCAGAAAACTCCAGCGGCGCTGCGATAAACTCGCTGAGCAGTGTTTCCAGTTTAGTGGCGAAACGCGTTGGGACACCTTCTGCTGCCAAGGCCTCGTAGAGGGTGGTATCAATGACGACATCACGCCCAAAGGTTAGGGTATCAACGCTATCGAGCGGTAATGTGCCTTCTTGCTCGCTAGCCGCCTGTAACTTGACAGGGCTAAGTTCAGACGGAGGCAATGACAGATGCGTTTGCCAATTGGCTTCGGCTAGCAAGGGGTAAAAGCCCACAAAGCCTAGTAACCACCAGCGCTGCATCACTGGCCATCCTCTTCCCCAGAGATCTCCGCTACTTCACTCTCAACGGCATCAATCAGCTCTTGCATACCAAAGGGGTCTAAAGGCTCGCCATTGACAAAAAAGGTAGGTGTTTGGCGAATCTGATTGGCTCTGACATCCGCCATGTCTTGGTCAATCACCGCCTGCACCTCAGCAGAAGTCAGTTGCTCTTCGGCAGCCGCTAAATCAAGGCCTCCTTGGCTCGCGATATCGAGGATAGCGGATTCATCAAAACTGCCATGTGAAGCCCATTGATCCTGGCGAGCCAGCAGCCTCTCCAGTACCGGTTCAAAGACGCCCTGACGACGAGCAACTTCTAATACCCGAATGGCCTTATCAGATACGTCGCCGTGGAAAGGAGTGTAGCGCACGATGAGCCGCACTTTTTCTGGGTAGGTTTCCAGAATACTTTTTGTCAGGGGATAGAAAGCACGGCAGGCTTCGCAAGCCGGATCGAAGAATTCCACAATCGTCACCGGCGCGTCTTCTCGTCCCAAGATGGGGGAGTGTGAGCGCACCAAGGAGTCCTCTGCCTGGACACTGCTCTCCTTTGCTGCCTGAGCTTGCATATCTAAGAGGGCAGGTTTCGATACGGCGACGATCGCAGCGGTCAGCATTAACGTACCGGCCAATATAAAAGACGCTTTTTTGAACATGTTTCTCTCTCTTTCTCAACGATGGGGTGGAAAAGTAGGGTTGAAAAATAAGCCAATCGCTATGGGAGTAAGCCGCTCGCTAACTACCTGAGCCGGGAGTCGGCCTCGGTCTATCACTCGTGCCCATATAGATTGGCATTTTGATGCGCGTGGTCACTATGCTCAAACTCTAGGCTGGAATGAGCAATACTGAAGCGCATTTTAAGCTGCTCCTTGATCTCTGCTTTGACGGATTCAAGCTGCTGCCAGCCGGTTTCTGTCAGAACCACGTGGCAGTCAAGGGCTGCCATGTTTTCCTGCATCTGCCATAGATGCACATGGTGAATATCCTGGACTCCCTCGATATCTCGTACGGTCTCAACGACTGCCTGCCCGTCAATGTCCGGGGGAGATCCCAGCATTAGCGTACGGATAGGGCCGCCAATTTCAGAGAAGGCTAGGTAAAGAATATATAGCGCAATCCCTATCGTGATCGCGGGGTCCACCCAGCGCATGTCGTACAGTAAAATAAGCGAACCACCGATAATCACGGCGATGGAGGCAAACGCATCCGATAAGTTATGCAGAAAAAGGGCGCGGATATTGACACTCTCTTTTTGCATTGACCACGTGAGCATGGCGGTAAGGGCATCGACGACGAGCGCGACGCCACCAATAATCACGATCGTCCATCCCTCTATCTCAGGGGGATCGACCATCCGCATAGCGCCTTCGTAAATCAGGTAGACACCGACAATAATGAGGGTGGTGTAATTGATGAGTGCTGCCACTATCTCGATGCGGCCATAGCCAAAGGTCATATGCGCATCGGCAGGCCGTCTGGCGATTTTACGAGCAGCAAAGGCAATGACTAATGCTGCCATGTCAGAAAAGTTATGTAACGCATCAGCGATCAGCGATAGGCTCCCCGCCATAATGCCACCGACGATTTGAGCGATGGTTAAGAGCCCATTGGCCCAAATGGAGATGCTGACGCGCCGGTCGCCAGAGGCAGGATCAATGTGGGGATGATCATGATGATGTCCCATCTGTTACCTTCTCTCGAATTATCTGTTCTTGGTACTATAAAACCTCTAGCAACTAAAGCTTCAACCCTTGAGCATTATCTATTTGCATCGCTGGATTGGGAAGCACGTCCCTAGCTACCAAGGAGCCTTTGTGTGCTGGGCCGAAGGTGATCATGTTTTAGGTGCGGGGCTCAATCCACTTCAACCGGTAACGTCCAATCCACCATGGGTAGATTCATTTATTTTGTCGAGGCGCACCTTGTCTGGTTTGTAATCGTCGTCGCGGGGGGAGGCTTACTCTTTCCGGCCACCGGAATAATGCTTAAGTTCGCGATTGGGCCATTACTGGCATTACTGATGTTGATTATCAGCCTCACATTCGATGCGCATGCAGTGCGCATCGTGTTCCGAAAGCCGTCACGGCAGTTGTTGGCATTGGGGCTGGTCTATGGGCCTATGTCGATTGCCGGGTGGCTAACGGGCCGTCTATTTTTTGGAAGCGGCCCGCTGGCTGCTGGCCAAACCTTGCTCGGCACGCTGCCGACAGATGTGTCTTCTCCTCTTTTGGTACTGATGGCGAAAGGCAATGTGGCGCTTGCCGCTGTTTTCAACGCAGTCAACACCGCGTTATGTCCGTTTATTGTTCCCTTCCTGTTTTTATGGCTCACCGGCCTTCAGTTAGACGTGCCGCTTGGATCAATTATTCTTGAATTAACACTAATCGTGCTTCTTCCTACCGTGATTGGGGTCAGCTTGCGTACAAGGTTCTCGGCTTTCTTTGCACGGCATGATTCAGCGTATGCAGGGATAGGGTCGATTCTGTATCTGCTGATCCTACTCGCCGTGGTCGGGCCGAATGCCACCACGATCATTGGCTATGGCTGGTATGCGTTTGTGATTGCGGGCGCGGCCCTGTGCCTCAATTTGATTGGGTACCTGGTAGGTATGTCCTCACGGTTACTCACCTCTGATCGCAAAGAGGTGATTACCTATCTTTTCACGGTCAGTAAAAAGGAATTCAGCATCGCTGCAGCGTTTGTCGCTGCTTCTGGCTTGCCATCAGAGATCGCAATTCCAGCCGCTTTTTTTGCCGTGATTCAAATGATCACTTCGCCCATCGCAGCGAAGATCCTCGCCCGCCACTGAAGGGATGGCCGTATCGGCTCTTCGTCAGAAGAGCAACCTGCACACGGGGTGTACAGGTTGCTCTTACCGACAAAACAGACACCGCTA
Source organism: Halomonas sp. 707D4 (assembly GCF_024158685.1). Taxonomy (NCBI): domain Bacteria; kingdom Pseudomonadati; phylum Pseudomonadota; class Gammaproteobacteria; order Oceanospirillales; family Halomonadaceae; genus Halomonas; species Halomonas sp. 707D4. The sequence continues at coordinate 17,283 of NZ_JAMZBD010000009.1, forward strand.
CTCATAAAGGTGGCAAATAGTACCTATGCTAAGTCACTGCGACCAATACTGACCTTGCTAAAAGCATTTAACACAGAGGCTTCGCAGGGTATCTGTTCCTTTTTGGATTTAGGGTGCTTGAACGTATCGGCGAATCCTGGGCAGTGACCAACTAGTTTTTGGACAACACCTTCTACGTGCCGCACGTTAGACAGCACTTGGCGTAACCACTGCTCGAAGCTGCCTTGGTGGCTCAGCGTGAAGACTAAACCTTTATAGGAAGGAGGCTTGGATGCCTCCTCGCTACCGCCAGCTCTGGGTTTTGGAGGGCGTCGTTGGATCTCCATGAGATAGAGCGTTTGATCTAACACATGCACCCGAACGACGAGCACCCCGCGAGGTACCTTGGTCTGAGTATCAATGTAAACCCAATTAGCGACTGACGTTTCCACCTCCTCGTCTATTTCGAAAGGTTCGAGGCTGATTAACCGAGGGTCAGGAGAAGTGCTGAATCCGTCTTCAAAGGTAAACCAGCTAACGCCACGAATCGTTGCGGGATAGGCCGATTGTAAATAGAGAAGCGCATTCCACATATCACGTAGAAAGCCCTGTGATTCCAGTGTAATAGGAGCATGAATAGACGCTTGTCCCACTCCCTTCCCTGACCCATGTGGCTCCCCAGTGGAGAAAATGGTTTCGTCACCCGGAACGGGGACGCCTCGTGTATCGGGCACATTTTTTCGAGTATATCGTTTATCCAAGACGGCGCGAGGCTTACCTAAAATAACGAATTCGTCCTCAGGAAGGTCTAGCCAAGAAGAGCCATGGTCGGGCTCTTCATCATCCGTCAGGTCAATGACATCGGGGATGTCTTGAAGCTGATGATAGGGAAATTGAGTGGGAGCATCATCGCCATCGGTGGCTGGTACTGTCGTTGACTTCTCTCTTTCGCGGTGGATCGTGGCACCATCGGGCTGCGTACAGCCTAATATCTGCAAGCCTAGGAATGTGTTGCCACCATCAATTGGAACGCCAGAAACAGAGATTTCCCCGCTGCCTTGAAACCATGGAGTGACTTTTAAAAGCATCTTATCTTGGGGGAAGCTGGCTTCAGTCTGCGCATAAATATCTCTGGCAGCTTGTTCGGCATAGGGGTCGTACAGCATGTGCGCGAGCAAAATCGCATCGTGCCTATGAACACGATATGTAAATCTGACAGGCCAGGTACCTGGCGATGGGGGCGCATTAAGCGGTCGATAAAGCCGTTCTTTGACCTCCTCCCAACAGTAAGTGGCGAGCACACGCTTGATTTCAGATGATCGACCGTAAACGCGTGCAAAAAATTCGGTGCAAGGGATGAGCAGATGTTTGCCATCTGGGAGGTCAAATTCAATCAGGTACGATTTGTGTTTTCTGTCCAGCGGTAAATAGCTTGCCTCATGAAAGGAGGTATAGAGGCTGCGCCCTGCTTTGTGCAAGTCGTCTAAGGAGACAATCCGCCAGCCGCCCGGAGAGAACGAAACAGGGAATGTTTTCTCCTCAAATGCGATGCGGGAGTTGCTCACGCCCTTTTCCCAGACGGAGCCGATTCTCAATAGTCCGACATGCGTTAAGACCGTCGTTCGCTTAATCACGTCTCCTAATTTGTTCTCCTGATCAATAGGTCTTAAAAATACATAAATTTTAGGGACGCTTTGTGAGCGGATATTTTTGAAGATAGGCCCGTACCACCAAACGACCAAGCGCTCAGTTTCGTCTTTAAGGGTGCCATCTTGAAAGCTAAAGGTTCTGGATTGTTTGAGAGAAACGGTCACAAGGGCGTGCTCTATGTAAACTCAACATAGAGATTGTCGCAGCAATTATTGTTTAGTCGCAACAATTGTTGAAAATGACAGCCGCCGCCCACGAGTGCCGCCGCGCTGGCGCTGTGGTGGGGCTGGCGAAACGGGCGCTGGCCCCAGTCCGCCTCGAGCGCCAGCCCGCACACCGAGCGCACCGCGGCGACCTGCAGGGCGTCGTCCTCGTCGAGTGGTGGCAGAATGCCCGGCAGGCGGCTCGCCAGCATCGTCTTCCCGGTGCCCGGGGGGCCGGCCAGCAGGAGGTTATGGCCCCCGGCGGCGGCGACCTCCAG
>NZ_JAMZBD010000010.1:0-18548 GCF_024158685.1 Halomonas sp. 707D4
GCTCAGCCCCGTCGAGATTCCGGTGGGCATCGTCACCGCCGTGGTGGGCGGCCCCTGGCTTTTATGGATACTCATGCGCCCGCAACGGAGCCGCCCATGACCGACACGACCGCCGCGCCCACGCTTTCGACCCGCACGCTCGCCATGAGCTACGGCCCGCGCCGGGTGATCGACGCGCTGGATCTCGACCTGCCCCGAGGCCAGGTGACCGCCATCGTCGGCCCCAACGGCTGCGGCAAGTCCACGCTGCTCTCGGGCCTGGCCCGGCTGCACAAGCCCGACAGCGGCGCGGTGCTGCTCGACGGTGCCGATGTGCAAAGCCTGCCCGCCAAGGAGCTGGCCAGGCAGCTCGCGCTGCTGCCCCAGGAGGCCACGGCGCCGGAAGGGCTGACTGTGACCGAGCTGATTCGCTTCGGCCGCCAGCCCCACCAGGGGTGGCTGCGCCAGTGGTCGGCGGAGGATCAAGCGGTGGTGCAGTACGCCCTGGAGGCTGCAGGGCTTAAGGAGCTAGCCGAGCGGCCGCTGGATGCGCTCTCCGGCGGCCAGCGCCAGCGCGCCTGGATCGCCATGACCATTGCCCAGCAGACGCCGCTGTTGCTGCTCGACGAACCGACCTCGGCGCTGGACCTGGGCCACCAGATCGAAGTGTTCGAGTTGGTGCGCAAGCTCGCCGGGGAAGGGCGCACCGTGGTGATGGTGCTGCACGATCTGGCCAGCGCCTGCCGCTACGCCGATCACCTCATCGCGATGAACGCGGGGCATATCGTCGCCGAGGGCAAGCCCTCCACGGTGGTGACGCCGGCGCTGGTCAAGACGCTCTACCAGGTGGAGTGCACGCTGCTCACCGACCCGGCCACGGGCAGCCCCCTGATCGCCAACGTACGCCGCGCCGCCACCGCCTGAGGCGCGGCTACTGGTTCACCAGCCGCGCATCGAGCGTGACCGGTACCTCGTCGCCGATCTGCTGGTAGCCCAGCAGCGACATCACCGTGCGCACGGTCGGGTTGGCCATCAACGCCTGGCCATCCATCACCATGGGCTCGGCATGGGTGACCCGCACCTCGTTGAGCCCCTCACGAGTGAAGCGCAGCGGCACCGTCTCCTCCCGATTCAACCCCTCTGCCTGCACGCGAAAGGTGAGCGGCTCGACGAAGGAGTCGCCGATATCCAGCCCATCGAGCTTCGACGGCGACATCTGCGCCACCAGCGTGACCAGGGTGGTGTTGGTCAAGAGCGTCGCCCAGGGCGGCAACTCCCCGAGGCGGTTCAACAGATCCGTCTGGGAGAGCTTCAAGGGCAGGCGCAGCGTACCCTCCGGCGAGATGCTGCCCTGCAGGTTGTTCACCTGGTGATGATGAACCTGAGGGCTCGCGCCGCCCAGCTGGGTAAGGGTGGCCTGGACGTTCGAACGGCCGGGGTCGAGCTGCCAATCCGCATGAACCGGCAGGGCGAACAGCAGCGCCAGGGGGGCAAGCAATCGTTTCACAAAGCGTCTCCGCCAAAGGGTTCACCTGCAGACCGTAGCAACGGGAAAAAGTGCCGCCGGCGCGCAACAGGGCGCCGCCAGGGGTAGCCTCGCCGACGCACTTTCGCTATCATACGCACGCTTTTCGGGCCTATAGCTCAGTTGGTTAGAGCAGGGGACTCATAATCCCTTGGTCGTAGGTTCAAGTCCTACTGGGCCCACCATTTCTCAATGGTTCTCCTTCAAGGGATAGCAAGACCCCTTCAGTGTTTATCTGCTCTCTTCTTACCCTGTTCTGCCTGCTTTAATCCCTGCGTCCTTGAAACGCTTCGAATTGCCGGTGTGCCCGCAGTTAAGGTAAATTTCGATAGATAACGAGAATGAGCCAATGCAGCTGGCTGGTTTGACGACGGGAGACGGTGATGGAAATAATCGATAATGTTAGCCGTCTACTTGGCGACGACCTGAAGGACACCTTGAAGCCTGGCACCCGGCTCAAGATTGCGGCTTCCTGCTTCTCGATCTACGCCTACGAGGCGCTCAAGAATGAGCTGGAGGCGCTGGACTCGGTCGAGTTCATCTTCACCTCGCCCACCTTTGTTCCTGACCAGGCGAGCGACAAGCTCCGCAAAGAGCACCGTGAGTTCCACATCCCACAGGCGGAGCGCGAGCGCAGCGTCCATGGCAGCGAGTTCGAGATCCAGCTCAAGAACAAGCTGACCCAGCGGGCCGTCGCCCGCGAATGCGCCGACTGGATGCGCCGCAAGGCCAGCTTCCGCTCCAACCGTGGCCAAGCGACCATGCAGCCCTTTGCCGGCGTCGAAGCCCAGGGCGGTGACACCGTCTACATGCCGCTGCAGGGCTTCACGGCAGTAGACCTGGGTTATCAGCAGGGCAACGCGGTCTCCAACTTCGTCACCCGCTTTAGTGAGCCTGATCACACGTCCCGGTTCATGGCTCTTTTCGACCAGCTATGGCAGGACGAGGAGAAGCTCGAAGATGTCACTGAACGGCTGCGTGAGCATATCGCCTCGGTCTACCGGGAGAACCCGCCAGAGCGGATCTACTTCCTGATGCTCTACCACATCTTCCGCGAATTCCTGGAAGACATTAGCGAGGACGTACTGCCCAACGACCGTACCGGCTACCAGGACAGCCTCATCTGGCAAAAGCTGTTCAACTTTCAGCGCGACGCGGCCACCGGCATCATCAACAAGCTGGAAAGCTATAACGGCTGCATCCTGGCCGACAGCGTGGGCCTCGGAAAGACCTTCACTGCCCTGGCAGTCATCAAGTACTACGAGCTGCGCAACCGCTCCGTGTTGGTGCTGTGTCCCAAGAAACTCGCCGACAATTGGTTGACCTACAACCGCAATCTGACCACCAACGTGCTGGCCCAGGACCGGCTGAACTACGACGTGCTCTGCCATACCGACCTGCAGCGCACCCGTGGGGAGTCCTTCGGGATGCCGCTGGATCGCGTCAACTGGGGTAACTACGACCTGGTGGTCATCGACGAGTCGCATAATTTCCGCAACAACGACGTCTACAAGGATCGCGAGACCCGCTACCAGAAGTTGATGAACCAGGTGATTCGGGCGGGCGTGAAGACCAAGGTGCTGATGCTCTCGGCAACTCCAGTTAACAACCGATTCAACGATCTCAAGAATCAGCTGGCCTTGGCCTATGAGGGCGAAGCTGAGAACCTGACGCGCCATCTCAGTGGTGCTCAAGACATCGAGGGCATTTTCCGACGCGCTCAGACCACCTTTAATGAATGGTCGGCGCTTGTGCCCGAGAAGCGCACTACGAAAGCTATCCTGCAGGCGCTGGATTTCGACTTCTTCGAGTTGCTGGATAGCGTCACTATCGCTCGCTCACGCCGGCATATCGAAACCTTCTATGACACTAGCGATATCGGCAGCTTTCCGGAGCGCTGCAAGCCGCTATCGTTTCACTGTCCGCTCACCCATCGACCCGACGTGATCGGCTTCAACGAGATCTTCCAGCAACTTTCTCAGCTTAAGCTCTCGGTCTACGCCCCGATCAGCTACATCTTGTCTAGCCGCCTCAAGAAGTACGAGGAGATGTACGACACTGAAGTGTCCGGCGGGGGAGGGAGTTTCAAGCAGGTAGACCGGGAAAAAAGTCTGCAGGCCCTGATGACGACCAACCTGCTCAAGCGTTTGGAGAGCTCGGTGGAGGCATTTCGCCTGACCCTGGAGGGGCTACAGGATATCTACACGACCATCCTGGATAAGATCGACGCCTTCAAGCAGACCGGCCGTTCGGAGAGCTTCGCGGATATTACCGCGTCCTTCGAAGACGCCGACCCGGACGACGACAGCATTCCCATGCCGGGTGATACCACGGTGGGTAAGAAGGTCCAGATCAGCCTGGAGGACATGGATCTGCCGTCCTGGGAGCATGACTTGAGCACCGACTTGGTGTGGATCGAGTTGCTGCTGGAGGAAATGGCCAAAGTCACCCCGTCCGACGATGCCAAGCTGCAGCACCTTAAAACGCAGATCGCCAGCAAGCTGGCCTCGCCGATCAACCCCGGCAATCGCAAGGTAATGATCTTCACCGCCTTCGCGGACACCGCCAAGTACCTCTACGACAGCCTGGCGCCGACTCTGCTGGAGACCCAGGGCGTACATACTGGCCTGGTGACCGGCAGCGACGCCCCGAAATCGACCATTGGGGCCATGCCCAACAGTCGCCAGCACTACGACTTTCAAGGCCTGCTGACGCTGTTTGCCCCAAAGGCTAAGAGCAAGAGCGTGGTATACCCCAATGAACCCCGCGAGCTGGATATCCTGATCGCGACCGATTGCATTTCGGAAGGCCAGAACCTACAGGACTGCGATTATCTGATCAATTATGACATCCACTGGAACCCGGTACGCATCATCCAGCGTTTTGGGCGTATCGACCGCATTGGTTCTCCTAACGCCAGCATCCAACTGGTCAACTATTGGCCGGACATCAGCCTGGACGAGTACATCAACCTCAGGGAGCGCGTCGAGAACCGCATGGTGATTGCCGACGTCACTGCTACCGGCGACGACAATGTGCTTAACGCCCAGTCCAACGATGTCGCTTACCGGCGCGAGCAGCTGCGCCGGTTGCAGGATGAAGTGGTGGAAATGGAGGATCTCAAGTCCGGCGTGTCGATCACCGACCTGGGCCTGAACGAATTCCGCATGGACCTGCTGGGCTATATGAAGGAGAACGGCGACCTGAGCCGTATTCCGAACGGTCTGCATACCGTCGTGCCTGCCCGCCCCGAGAATGGCCTGCAACCGGGTGTCATCTTCACCCTGCGCAATCTTGATCAGCGCCTGGGCCAACAGGGAATTGGTCTGCAGCAGCAGAACCGCTTGCACCCTTTCTACCTGGTCTACATCAGTCATACCGGAGAGGTGATCAGCGACTACACCGAGGTCAAGCGTCTGCTCGACTTGGCACGCACTGCCTGTAGAGGGCTGAGCGACCCTGTAGAAGCCGTCTATCGCGCCTTCAACGAGGAAACTCAAGACGGCCGGGATATGCACGACTATTCGGCGCTACTGGATCAGGTCATCCGCTCGATGATCGAGGTGAAGGAGGACAAGGATATCGACAGCCTGTTCAGCGGTGGCGAGACCACGGCACTGGTCGATACTATCGAACGGCTCGACGACTTCGAGCTGATTACCTTTATCGTCATTCGTGAGGCGGGCTCAGTTACAGAGATGGGCACGGAGCGTCATGCGGTCAGCAAGGAACGCAAGAAAGAATCATGACGGCACCGCTCTATCAGTACCCTGCCAAGACCGTGCTCAGTCGCGTGGTGGCCAAGCAGCGCATCCTGGCGCATGTGCGGGCCTCCAACAGGCTCAGGGAGCGCCTGCGGGACGAGGTCGGTCAGATCAACTGGCATGCCAAGTTGGCCCACAATACGCTCAATCTGCCGGGCACCTTTGATGTGCCAGAGCTGCAGGTATTCGTGATCACCCTCAAGGGCGAAGACCTGCACCGAGACGTGCTGCGGGCCATCGACCGCGCCATTCCTTTTCCGATTCTGTTCGAGCTACACGGCGTTCGCGGTATCCGTGTCACTGCTGCCTACAAGCGACCCAGCCAGGCTGACGTTAGCAAATGGGTGCTGCATGACCACTACGCCAGTAGCGACTGGCTGTCAGCCGACACGCCCCGGCAGCCGCTACCCACGTCCATCGATCTTAAGCAGCTCTACCAGCAGTTGCTCCGCAACCTGCTTCCAGCACCGGCGCGTCAGGGTGAAGCCCAGCCAGATCAGCTGGAACGTTTGAGAGCTATGGAATTTCTCAAGAAGGATGCCGACAAGCTTGAGAAGCGCATGCGCAACGAGAAACAGTTCAACCGCAAGGTCGAGATCAACGCCGAGCTGCGCTCGATCCGCGAGAAAATTGCCGCCTATGACACCTGATCACGACCCCAGAGGTTCGGAGACACGCGACACCATGGATAAGTTGAAGATGCATTCCCCCAACCTCACCGAGACCAATATCGCCAAGCTGGCCGAGTTGTTCCCTAGCTGTGTCACCGAAGCACGGGATGAGCAGGGGCGGGTGAAGCAAGCCATCGACTTCGACCAGCTGCGCCAGGAGCTCTCCGATCATATCGTCGAGGGACCCCAGGAGCGCTATCACCTCAACTGGCCCGGCAAGCGGGGAGCCCTGCTGGCGGCTAATGCACCGACTGCTAAAACGCTGCGTCCCTGCAATAAAAAAAGTATTGATTTTTCTAGAACAAAAAATATTTTTGTAGAAGGGGATAACCTTGAAGCTCTTAGGCTATTTCAAGAGACCTATCTGAGCAAGGTCAAGGTTATCTATATCGACCCTCCGTACAACACCGGAAAAGAGTTTGTTTATAACGACAATTTTTCTTCTTCTTCAGAAGATTACCTTAAGAAAAGCAATCAACACCTTGATTCCGGTGGGCGTCTTGTTACTAATACAGAGTCAAATGGACGATACCATTCAGACTGGCTTTCCATGATGTACCCAAGGCTGAAGCTGGCTAGAAACCTGCTTTCAGATGATGGTGCGATCTTTATCTCTATTGATGACCATGAGATAGACAATTTAAGGAAGATTTGTGACGAAGTTTTTGGCTCGGCCAACTTCATTGCCCAGATTATCTGGCACAAAATGGACAGCCCGAAAAACTCCGCAAAATACTTTAGTGAAGACCATGACTACATCGTGGTATATGCTAAGGACTCTGAAGTTTGGAGGCCAAATCTTTTGCCACGCTCCAAAGAAATGGAGTCTAGGTATAAAAACCCAGACAATGACCCTAGAGGTCCTTGGTTGCTAGGAGACCTGGCTGCTAGAAATGCTTATAGCCTAGGGGTATATCCGATTACTACTCCAAGTGGAAAAGTTATCGATGGGCCTCCCGCAGGTAGCTATTGGAGGATAAGCAAGGAGAAATTCGAGGAGCTCGATCGTGATGGTCGTATCTGGTGGGGTGAAAGTGGCTCTAATAGACCTGGGATAAAGAGATTTTTGAGCGAAGTAAAAAGTGGCGTAATACCACAAACCTACTGGTCATGGAAAGAGGTTGGAAGCACCCGACATGCCAAAAGGGATCTTAGTAAACTAATGGAGGCTAATACTGGAGATGTGCTCTTTGATACTCCAAAGCCCCCGCGACTAATAAAAAGGATTTTGCAGATTGCCACTTCGGCAAATTCTGACGATATTGTTTTAGATTTTTTTGCAGGGTCTGGTAGCACTGCTGAAGCAGTGATGGGACTAAATCAAGGTGACGGGGGAAATAGGCGCTTTTTCCTGGTCCAACTACCAGAAGAAATTGATGGTGAAGAGTTTGACACTATATCTAACGTTTGCTGCGAGAGACTGAGGCGTTGTGGTGAAATCTATTCAAATTCATCAGAAGGTGAGTTGACAAATGATGTCGGCTATAGGTTTTTAAAAATAGATTCCTCTAACATGCGAGAAACACATTACTCACCTGATGCATTGAGTCAAGACCTCCTGGAAAAATCTGTAGACAATATTCGTGAAGGCCGTAAAGCTGAAGACCTGCTCTTCCAGGTCCTGCTGGACTGGGGCGTTGACCTGTCACTTCCCATCTCTCGCCGGGAGCTTGATGGAAAAACTGTCTTCTTCGTCGACGGAGCCGAGAAACATATGGCCTTGGCTGCCTGCTTCGACCTCGATATCGACGAGGCTTTCGTCAAGCAACTGGCCGAGTACGAGCCACTGCGCGTGGTGTTCCGCGATGCCGGCTTTGCCAGCGACAGCGTCAAGATCAACGTCGAGCAGATCTTCGCCCAGAAGTCGCCCAATACCGACGTCAAGGTGATCTAAGCCCATGAGCATGGACGAGCAGGCACTGAAGCAGTTGCTGCACTCCCTGATCGAGCGCTGGGAGAGCGAGGTGGTCGAGTTCAAGCGCGGTGGCAAGGGCTTCTCCACATCGGATCTTGGCAAGTACCTCTCGGCGCTGGCCAACGAGGCCAATCTGCGTGCCTGCGAAAGCGCCTGGCTGGTCTTTGGCATCGACGACAAGACAAGGCGCATCCTGGGGTCCGAGTACCGCCAAGCCCCTGGCGAACTCCACAGGCTCAAGATGCAGATCGCCGACGGCACCGAGCCCAGCATCACCTTCCGCGATATCCACGAGCTGGAAACGCCGGCGGGCCGGGTACTGCTGTTCGAGATTCCCGCCGCACCGATGGGTATGCCCATCGCCTGGCAAGGGCACTACTTCGCTCGCGCCGGGGAGAGTCTGACCGGTTTGGGCTTGGACAAGCAGGATGCGATTCGGCGACAGACCGATGCCACCGACTGGTCCGTGCAATTGGTGCCGAATGCCACGCTCGACCATCTCGACCCCGAGGCAGTCAGCAAGGCCCGAGAGTCCTTTGCCAAGAAGTACGCCAACCGCTTCGAGCCCGTCGAAGTGATGGGGTGGCCGCTGGCCACCTTCCTGGATCGTGCCAAGCTGACGCTGGACGGCCAGGTGACCCGGGCGGCCCTATTGTTGCTTGGCAAGGAGGTAGCATCGCCGCTGCTATCCTCCCATCCCGCTCAGCTGACCTGGAAGCTGGAAGGTGGGGAAGAGCGAGCCTATGAGCACTTCGGGCCGCCGTTCCTGTTGAGTACGACGAGGCTTTATCAGCGCATTCGCAACATCCAGTTACGGTTACTGCCCCAAGATGAGCTTCTGCCTGTAGAAGTTTCCAAGTACGACCAAAAAATTGTGCTCGAGGCGCTGCATAACTGTATTGCGCATCAGGACTACACCCGCAATGCGCGAGTAGTAGTGGTTGAGCGTCCTGACCGGTTGTTATTCGAAAATGAGGGCAGCTTTTTCGAAGGGGAGCCTGGCGACTATCTAGAAGGGCACCGGGTCCCGAAGCGCTATCGGAATCCGTTCCTGACCCAGGCCATGGCCGAGCTCAATATGATCGATACCATGGGCTACGGCATTCACGACATGTATTCCCGTCAAGCTAAACGTTATCTACCGCTACCGGACTATGATCTGAGCGAGCCAGGCGCCGTCAGACTTGGTATCTACGGTGGCGTGGTCGACTCCGCGTACAGTCGCCTGTTGATTCAGAAGACAGATCTGACGCTTTTCGAAATTTTGGCATTGGACCGAGTACAGAAGCGGTTACCGATTAGCGATGAGGCGGTTAGGCGTTTACGACATGCCGGCCTCATTGAGGGACGCAAGCCCAACTTTCATGTTTCCGCCCGCGTGGCAGGGGCGACGGCCAGAAAGGCCGACTATATTCGAACCCGTGCTCAAGATGATGAGTTCTATGCCAAGCTGTTGACGGATTACTTGGAGAAATTTGGCCAGGCCAACAGGGCAGATATCAACCAACTGCTGCTGGGTAAGCTCAGCGAGGCTTTAAGCTACAAGCAAAAATATAATAAAATCAGTAGCTTGTTGACAAAAATGCGGCGTCGTGGCGTCATAGTCAATAACGGTTCAGATACGTCGCCTTGCTGGCAGCTTGCAGAGAGCTTTCAAAGAAAAACATAGAGCCCTGCAAAGAGAACGCTCGTTAACTCCTTAAGAATCATGCATCTATACCTCTTTGCAGTGCTGGTTTGTAGAAAGCTTGCAGAGAGAGGCATTAGCAGGAACACCATGAAGCTCAAGTTCAAGACCCAGGAATACCAGACGCGGGCCATCGAGGCACTGGCGGACTGCTTTGCCGGCCAGCCCTTCAGCAGCGGTATCCGCTACCGCATCGACCCGGGCGAATCCGCACCCTTGGCACGGCCGATGCAGCGTGACATGTACGCCTCGCCAGATTCCGACGACGCTGGTTTCAAGAACGCCGCGCTTGAGCTAACGGAGCTAGAGCTGCTGAATAACATCCGGACTGTGCAGCGTCGCCAGAACCTGCCGCTCTCCGACGGCCTGAAGAAGGATGACAAGACCGGCTGCCCCTACAACCTAGACGTAGAGATGGAGACCGGCACCGGCAAGACCTACGTCTACCTCAAGAGCATGTTCGAGCTGAAGCAGCGCTACGGCTGGAGCAAGTTCATCGTGGTGGTGCCTAGCATCGCCATCCGCGAGGGGGTCTACAAGTCGCTGCAGATCACCGCCGATCACTTCTTGGAGAGCTACGGGGAAAAGGCGCGCTTCTTCATCTACAACTCTAAGCAGCTGCATAACTTGGAGAGCTTCTCCTCGGATGCCGGCATTAGCGTGATGGTCATCAACGTTCAGGCCTTCAACTCCCGTGGCGCCGATAATCGCCGTATCTACGATGAGCTGGACGACTTCCAGTCGCGCCGTCCCATCGACGTAATCAAGGCCAACCGTCCGATCCTGTTCCTCGATGAGCCGCAGAAGATGGAAGGGGGCAAGACGCTCAGCTCTCTGAGCGAGTTCAACCCCTTGTTCATCGTGCGCTACTCGGCGACCCACAAGACGACCTATAACAAGATCCACCGCCTGGATGCCCTGGACGCCTACAACCAGAAGCTGGTGAAGAAGATCTCGGTGCACGGTGTCACCACCAAGGGTCTCACCGGCACCGATGCCTACCTCTACCTCGAGAATATCGAAACGGCCAAGAACAAGCCCCCTGTCGCTTTGGTCGAGTATGAGGAAAGGTCAGCCACTGGCGTGAAGCGCAGGCGCCGCAAGCTGGGCAAGGGGGACAATCTGCATGAACTCTCGGGTGGGCTGGACCAATACAAAGGCTTTGTCGTTTCGGACATTGACGCCCGGGTGGATCAACTCAGCTTCACCAACGGGGTCGAGCTCACCGCCGGGGAGGTGACCCTCGACGTCACCGAGAAGGCGCTTCGCCAGATCCAGATCCGTGAGGCGGTCAAGGCGCACTTCAAGAAGGAGCAACTGCTGTTCTCTCAAGGCATCAAGGTACTCACACTGTTCTTCATCGATGAGGTGGCCAAGTATCGCCAGTACGATGAAGGCGGCGAGGTGCTGGGCGAGTACGCCCGGATCTTCGAGGAGGAGTACAACCAGCAGCTCAACCAGGTGCTAACCCTGGAGGACAGCGAGTACAGCCGCTACCTGAAAGGCATCGACACCTCGGACACCCACAACGGCTACTTCTCCATCGACAAGAAGTCCAAGCGCCTCGTCGACCCCACCACCAAGGCGCGCTCTAACGAAACGGACGATGTCGATGCCTACGACTTGATATTGAAGGACAAGGAACGCTTGCTCTCCTTCGAGGAGCCAACGCGTTTTATCTTCTCCCACTCCGCCCTCCGGGAAGGTTGGGACAATCCCAACGTGTTCGTCATCTGCACGCTGAAGCACAGCGACAACACTATCTCCCGGCGCCAGGAAGTGGGGCGCGGCCTGCGTCTCGCGGTTAACCAGCTGGGAGAGCGCATGGACGACCCGTTGACGGTGCACGACATCAACGAGCTGACGGTGATCGCCAGCGAGAGCTATAAGGACTTCGTCACCGCGTTGCAGCGCGACATCAGCAAGGATCTCTCCGAGCGCCCGCGGGTCGCCGATGAAGCCTACTTTACCGGCAAGCTGCTTGTATCGGATGAAGGAGAGGTTGAGGTCACGCCTGCCATGGCGAAGAAAATCCATCGCTACCTGATTCGCAACCAGTACCTAGAGGATGATACGGATCGGATTGCTGAAGCGTACCACAAGGCCAAAGAAGGAGGAGCCTTGGCAGCTCTTCCGGAAGAACTCCAGCCCTATGCGCTGCAGGTCTTCCAACTGATTGACAGCGTCTTCAGTAACGCCCAGTTGCCGCACATCGGTGACGGCCGCAAGGCCAAGTTGAATTCGCTCAACGATAATTTCCACAAGAAAGAGTTTCAGGAGCTTTGGGAGCGGATCAACCGCAAGGCGGCCTACTCGGTCAATTTCGACTCCAACGAGCTGATCGAGAAATGTGTTGGAGAACTTAATGAAAACCTCAAGGTGAAGCGCCTGGAGTATCAGGTGGAACGTGGTACCCAGAAGGCAGAAGCCAGTTACCAGGATCTGACCAGCGGGCAGGCCTTCACCGTCAACGAGAGCGAGCGGGTGAAGTATGGCGGCTCGCATCACTCAGCGGTTCAGTATGATCTGATCGGCCGCTTGGCCGAGGCTACACAGCTGACGCGGCGCACTGTTGCGACGGTTCTCTCCAGGATTCAGCCGAAGACCTTCAAGCAGTACCAGATGAACCCCGAGGACTTCATGGCCCAGGCTGCCAGGCTGATCAATGAGCAGAAGGCTAGCATGGTGGTCGAGCACATTAGCTACGACCCGCTCAATGAGCGGCACAGTCGGGAAATCTTTACTATCGCGAAGCCGGAGAACCAGCTGGATCAAGCTTACAAGGCCAACCGCCACGTTTATGACTACGTAGTAACTGATTCCAGGATCGAGCGGGACTTCGTTGAAGAGCTCGACACTGGAAAAGAGGTGGTGGTCTACGCCAAGCTACCGAAGAGCTTCTTCATCCCGACGCCAGTAGGCAACTACAACCCTGACTGGGCCATCGCCTTCAATGAGAACGATGTCAAGCATGTCTACTTCGTGGCCGAGACCAAAGGCAGCATGTCATCCCTGGAGCTTCGTGGAATCGAGAAGGCCAAGACCAAGTGCGCCAATAAATTTTTCGACACGATCGCGACGGCGAAGGTGACGTATGGCGTGGTGGATTCCTACGATAAGCTCATGGATATCGTGCGCTGAGCGTATCGGATAATGGCTGAATTTCGAGCTGCTTGTGTTTGATTCGTATGAAGGAGCAACAATGACGCAAGGCCGCAGTATTCGTCTGTTTCTGGTCGATGGCACACCCAGTGGGTTGTTTACGGCCGAAATCATGAACTGGACAGGCCATGTGCTGGCCGGACCGCGGACCAAACTCAGCGAGTTGGTGCAAAGGCCCGAGTGTGGGCGTACCGGTATCTATTTCTTGGTAGGACCCGATCCTGATAATAGCCTGCGGCCGCTGGTTTACATTGGTGAAAGCGATGATGTGAGCACGCGACTCAAGCAGCATAATCGCCCGGAAATGGCAGGACCCGGCGGCGGCAAGGATTTCTGGGAACGGGTCTGCTTGATTACCAGCAAGGACCAGAACCTTACCAAGGCGCACGTGAAATATTTGGAGAGTCAGTTGATCAAGCAAGCGGCGGATATCGGGCGCTGTAAATTGACCAATGGCACTGCTCACGAGTATATCAACCTTCCCGAATCCGACCGCGCCGACATGGCGTTTTTTGTCGAACAAATTCGTACCGTATTACCGGTGCTGGGCTTCGATTTTCTGCGCGGCCGCGCTCACCCGACAAGCCAGCAGCTTTCTGAAGCACCGACAATAGCTGCACAGTCTCCCAGGTTCTCACTCGAAGTGCCGCGGCATGGTATCAAGGCAACCGGCCAGGAAATTGACGGCGAATTTTTTGTGCTTGAGGGCGCGATAGCGCGTGATGAGTGGATTGGCGTTAATGGCGGTTATAAAGCGCTCTATCAACAGCTCTGTAGTGACGGTGTATTGGTAAAGACAGAGAATGGGCTGCGACGATTTGTAGTCGACTACGCGTTTTCAAGCCCGAGCGCCGCCGCGGCAGTCGTGTCCGGTCGTAGTGCCAACGGGCGTGAGCAATGGAAAGTCGAAGCGACTGGCCAGACTTATGCTAGCTGGCAAGATCAAAAGGTGAGTGCTGCATCAGCAGTAACAAAGGACACAGCTTAACCTGATTGCAAATGCCTTTTATAAAGCATTTTCATCACTGTAAGTTAAAAAAGTAAATAAGCCTGTCTCAAGCTAAGTCTTGAGAAAGCTGTCGAAGTAACCGCAACGTTACTTTTCTTTTCGATCTTAAGCCAACTCCACCAGCCGCTCGCTATACCAGTTCACCTTACTCCCGGTCACCATCAGTCGCCGTCGCGCCCGCGTCATGCCCACGTAAAGAAGCCGGGCTTCCTGAGCTTGCTTTTCTTCAGCGGGGTCGAGCGCGCCGAGGCCGCTGAGCAGTACCGTGTCGAACTCCAGGCCCTTGCTGCTCTGGCGGCTGAGCAGGACCACTTCCTGGGCGTCCGGGTCGTAGCGGCGCTTATCGCTGGATTGTTGCAGACAGCGGCTGGGAATGCCGGCTTGTTGCAAGGCGTTGTGGAAAAGGCGCCCTTGGGCGTTGCCGGTATACACCACGGCGATGCTGTTCAGCTCGCTTCCCTGCTCCTGCCAGGCCTTTATGCAGCGCACCAGGTAGTTGGCCTCGGCATCGTCGCTCTTGAAGGCGCGAAACGCCGGCTGAGGGCCGCTGACGCCGGCCACTTCCGGGGCGATGAGCGGTACGTGATCGTCGTCGCCCTCGTGCGCGGTGAGGAAGTCCTGGGCGAACTCGTAGGCGAAGCTCAGAATCTCGCGGGTGTTGCGGTAGTTGAGCTTGAGGATGGTGGTGCGCCCGCGCGCCTGGATACCGGCGGAGGAGAGCGGGAATTTCAGGGCGCCTTTCTGGTAGATCGACTGGGCGTCGTCGTAGAGCAGCAGGAGCGAGTTGGTATTCGGATCGATCATCTGCACCACGAGCTTCAGCCAGGCCTGCTCGAAGTCGTGGCCCTCATCGATCATCACGGCGGCGTACTGGGCGTGGGGAATATGGCCCTGGTCGACGGCGTGGATGACGCTCTCCACCTGGCGTTCGTAAGCGGGGCGGCTGCCGGGCAACAGGTCGACGTTATAGGTCTTGAGCTGCTGGCCGCACCATTCGTGGAAATGGTGCACCTTCACCTTCTCGGTCAGGCGTTTTTCGGCGATGAAGCAGCGAAGCCGGGCGGCCAGGGTGATGTTGAAACAGAGCACCAGGATCGGCTTGGTGGTGGCCTGGGCCAGGTGCAGGCAGCGGTAGCCCAGAATCAACGTCTTGCCGGAGCCGGCCACGCCGTGGATCACCCGGTGGCCGTCGCCCATGCTGCGCGCCAGCTGCTCCTGCTGAAGGTCCATCACGCGCACGATGTCCGGCACCACGTTCGTGGCCGGTGCCTCGTCGCTTTCTTCGTTGCCGAACAGATCGCCCGTGGGGGCGTCGATGCGTACTTCCGGGAAGAGTTGCCAGCGAATGCGGTCGAGCTGGGGCAGGGTGAGTTTGTCGCCGAAGCGGTAGTCGAACATGGCCCACAGCCGCTCCTGAAACGCTTCCGGGTCGGCGGTGGCGAGCATCTCGTCCTTGCAGATCAGGCGGTGCCCGGGCAGTACGGCTTCCTGCTGCTCCTCGGTCATCGACTCGTCCCACTGGCGGCGGGTGATGTTGGGAAACATCACGCCGAACCCGTAGGGAAAGCAGAGCTTGCCCTGGTAGCGCTCGTCGGCTTGGGTCAGCTGCGGATCGCGCTTGAGCTGGTCGATGGCAGCGAAGGCGCACTGGCGCGCTTGAAACAAGGGATTGCTGACCGTCTTGCGCCCCTGGGAGGTGTCGATGACGGTGCTGGCCGGCGTGATCGAGCGAAGGGCTTCGATCTTCCAGTCCTTCACTTCGAGAAACAGGAGGCCGCGCGCGGGATGCAACACGATGAAGTCCGGGTAGCGGCGCTGCCGCCCGAGCGGGATGTCGTACCAGACGATGTAGTCGTCCTCGAGCAGGCTATCCAGGCGCTGGGCCACGCGGCGCTCGCCGGGGGTCATGCGGGTAATGGTCGAAAGCGCAGGAATGAAGGTGGCCATGAGCGAGCTTCCCGTCGGGCGGCTGCCCTTGGTAAAATATCATTAGCTTTCTCATTCTAACGGCCCCCCTGGGGGCCTTCAATCAAAAACCCGTCCCTGAAAAGGGACGGGTTTCGTCATCGTGGGCCGGGCCTCGAGCGCGGGTCACGCCAGTGGCGCCTCGCTCACAGCATCATCGCCGCCCCCCAGGCAAACAGCAGCATGCCCAGGTTGGCGTGCAGGAACATCGGGATCACGCTGTCGCGGATGTGGTCGTGCTGGCCGTCGGCGTTGAGCCCGGCGGTGGCGCCCAGGGTGATGGTGGAGGCCGGCGAGCCCGCGTCTCCGAGTGCGGCGGAGGCGCCGAGCAGCGCTACCGTGGCCATGGGCGAGAAGCTGAGCGCCAGCGCCAGCGGAATGTAGATCGGCGCGAGGATTGGGACGCTTGCAAACGAGTCGCCGAAGCCGATGGTGATGAACAGCCCCACGATCAGCATCAGCGCCGCACCCAGCATCATGTTGCCGTCGAGCAGCGCGGCGGTGGCGGCGACCAAGGAGCCGATTTCGTCGGTGGCGCCGAGCACCCCGGAAAAGCCCGAAGCCAGCGTGATGATGACCGCGATCTGGGCCATCATGCGCATACCCTCGGTGAAGACGTCGTCCTGCTCGCGCCAGCGAAACACGCCGCTCGCCCCCAGGATCACGAAGCCCACCAGCGCACCCAGCAAAAGCGAGTCGAAAGCGAGCTGGCAGCCGAGTGCCGCGCCAATCGCCGCGACGGTCGCTGCCAGCTGCACCAGGTTCGGCCGCTTGGGCCGGGCCTGCATCGCGATTCCGGTGGCCGGCACGCTTTCATACTCGCGCGGTTTGCGGTAGCTGTAGAACACACACACCGCTGCCCCCGCGATCAGCCCCATCACCGGCCAGAACATGGCGCGCGGCACCATGTCGGCGGTGACGGCGAGGTTCAGGCTTTCGCCCACCTCGTTGACGTTGGCGAGCAGGATCTCGTTGAGGTAGATCGCGCCGAAGCCGGTGGGCAGCAGCAAATAGCTTGCGCTGATGAAGCAGCCCAGCAGGCACGCCACCGCGCGGCGGTCGATCTTCAAGCGGTTCATCACCCCGAGAAGCGGCGGAATCAGGATGGGGATGAAGGCGATATGCACCGGCACGGCGTTCTGGGAAAGCAGTGACGCCACGATCAAGGTCAGAAACAGCCCCCACTTCACGCCCTGGTTGGTCGCGCCTTCGCGCCAGTCGAGCCGAGCCGCGATGCGCTGCGCCAGCAGGTCGAGAAGCCCGCTGCGCGCGATCGCCACCGCGAAGGCGCCGACCATCACGTAGGTCATGCCCACTTGGGCGCCGGTCAAGAGGCTCTCGTTGAACGTCGTGATCGCCTCGGTCATCGAGAGCCCGCCGTGTAGTGCGCCGAGAAGCGCAGCACCGATCAGGGCGATGGCCACCGGCATCTTCAGAAGGCAGAGCGTGACCATCAGCGTGATGGTGAGCACGGCGGTATTGATGTGGTAGTCGAGTGCCAGCGCGGCGCCGTACACCAGGGCGAAAAGCCCCAGTGTGGGCAGCACGCGCCGGGTCAGGAACCTATCCGGCTCGGAGGAGGGGCGTGATAGTGATGAGTCCATGCGCGTTCCTTTTTAGCATCGCGGCAGTCGAGGGCGGCGCGATGATAGCAGATCGGCGGCCTTGCGCGCTGCGAAGGTGACAAGGTACGTTCAGGGCTCATCGGGCGTGGCTCAGGCTTTACCGGTCGAGCCACGCCCGATCTGCAAGGTTATTGGGCTAGCGCCTGAGCGCCTTGCGCCGACGAATCAGCCAGAGGCCGAGCAGTGCCAGCACGACCACGCCGACCCCCAGGCCGATGCGTGCCAGCAGGATCAGCGGCGAGCGCGGGCCGCCCTCGCGGATCTCCTGCACCTCTGCGGCGCTGACCTGAAGGACCGGGTGGCCGTCGTCGTCGGTCTCGCCGAAACGGGCCAGCAGATAGTTGGCAAGCACCGCGACATCGTCGTTGTTCAGCGAGTTGAAGGCGTTGGGCTGTTCGCCGAAGGGCGGCATGAAGACGTGCTCGTCGCCCACTTCACGATCGACCCCGTAGAGGATGGTGGCGATCAGGTTGGTGGCGTTGACGTCGCCCAGCACGCCGTTCTGGTAAAGGCGCGGGTAGTAGCCGTCGTCGGTGCCGCTGCCGTCCGCCTGGTGGCAGCTCGAGCAGTTGGCGGAGTAGAGCTGAGCGCCGCGGCTGTCGCCGGAAAGCCCCGCCGCGTAGCCGTCGCCGCGAAAGCTCGCCAGCTCGTCGCCGGGCTCGCCGTGGTCGAAGCGGCTGCGCGTCTGGCTGCCGGGTTCTGCCGTCGGCAGCGCCTCGAGGTAGGTGGCGATCGCCCCCAGGTCGTCCTCGGTCAGGTGCTGGAAGCTGTGCTCGATCGCCTCCGCCATGCTGCCGGCGGCCTGAGCCTTTGCGAGTTTGCCGGTGCGCAGGTAGGTGACCAGCTCGTCGTGGCGCCAGCTGCCGATCCCGGCGGCGACGTCCGGGGTGATGTCCGGCGCGTACCAGGGCCCCACCTGGGCGCCGGT
The DNA here is from genome assembly GCF_024158685.1 of Halomonas sp. 707D4. Lineage (NCBI taxonomy): Bacteria > Pseudomonadati > Pseudomonadota > Gammaproteobacteria > Oceanospirillales > Halomonadaceae > Halomonas > Halomonas sp. 707D4. The sequence continues at coordinate 18,231 of NZ_JAMZBD010000010.1, forward strand.
CAGCGCCTGGTCGTCGCGCTCCTGCATGAAGAAGCCGCGCGGCGTGTGGCAGCTGCTGCAGTGGCCGGGGCCTTCGACCAGATAGCGTCCGCGGTTCCATTCGGCGGAGCGCTCCGGGTCGTCCTCGAGCGGCTCGGCATCGTGGAACAGCAGGTTCCAGCCCTTCATCGCCACGCGCAGGTTCATGGGGAATGGCAGCGCGGTCTCGGCGGTCGGTGCGTCCACCGGCGCCACGCCCTCCATGAAGTAGACGTAGAGCGCGTGGATGTCGGCATCGCTCAGGTGGGCGTAGGCGGTGTAGGGCATCGCCGGGTAGAG
>NZ_JAMZBD010000011.1:0-17248 GCF_024158685.1 Halomonas sp. 707D4
CCCCAGGAGCCGCGCATGCTGGTCGAGGCGTGGCACGACGTGCTGCAGGCGGTGAGCGAGCTGCACGAGCGCTTCGTGCTCGGGCTTTCGAACATCGACGCCCGCGCCCAGGGCGAGCGGCTCTACATGGCCGCCTGCGTGCGGCTCAAGGCGCAGCTCGACAGCCGCAACCGCGCCCACCGCGAGATTCTCGACGAGCTCGCGGAAAAGCTCGCCGACAAGCTGTTCGTCAACTTCTCACTGTTCCAGTCGGTGCCGGACGTGTGGGGCATCGAGCAGATCTTCCCGGTGCTTCCGCTGACCGGCCTCGACGCCCCGCCCACGCGGCGTGCGGTGATCCAGGACATCACCTGCGACTCCGATGGGCGCATCGACAGCTACGTCGATGGCCAGGGAGTCGAGAGCACCCTCCCCCTGCCGGAGTGGCCGCAGGAGGATGAACGCTGGCTGGGTTTCTTCCTCGTCGGTGCCTACCAGGAGATTCTGGGTGATCTGCACAACCTGTTCGGCGATACCGACTCCGTCGATGCCGCGCTCGGCGAGGACGGCGACTGGGTGCTCTCCAACCCCCAGGCCGGCGACACCGTGGCCAACGTGCTGGGCTACGTGAATTTCGACGCCCGGGTGCTGCAGCGCAAGCTGTTCGACCAGCTCGCCCGCAGCGGCTTCTCCGAACAGGAGCAGGAGCGCTTCGCGGCCAGCCTCCACGAGGGGCTGGAGGGCTACACCTACCTGGAGTGAGCTGCCCCTCGCCAGACACGAAAAAGCCGCCGGCTCCCCCAGCCGGCGGCTTTTTTGGTGGCGCTCTATTTTGAAAGTACGCTATTCGACGACGGAGGTGTTCACCTCGAGCCCGCCGGTCAGGGTCAGCTTGAGCGCCGCTCCCCGGGGCAGCTCGCCGACGCCCGACGGCGTACCGGTCAGCACGACGTCGCCGGGCTCGAGGGTGAAGTGGCGGCTCATTTCCGCCACCAGCGAGGGAATCGCGAACAGCATGTCGGCGCCTTCACCGTGCTGGCGCAGCTCGCCATCGATCTCGAGGGTGAAGGTCAGCGCGTTCCAGTTGGGTACGCGGGAAAGCGGTAGAAAGGCCGAGAGCGGGCAGGCGCCGTCGAAGGCCTTGGCGGTCTCCCAGGGGTGGCCGTTTTGCTTGAGCTTGGTCTGCAGGTCACGCAGGGTGAGATCCATCGCAAGGCCAATGCCGACCACGGCGCGCTCGGCTTCCTCGAGGGTGGCGTGGGTCAGCGTCTCGCCGATCAAAAGCGCAAGCTCAGCTTCGAAATGCACGTCGCCCCGGGAAAAGGGCGGATCGAGGGGCTTGGCCAGATCCACCACACTGGTGGCGGGCTTGATGAACAATAGCGGCTCAGTGGGAACCGGGTTGTCCAGCTCCTTGGCATGATCGGCATAGTTGCGGCCAACGCAAACGACTTTGCCCAGTGCGTGGGGAAACTCCTGACCATCGGTAAACTGTGGAACAAAACGCATGGCGGGCATTCTCCTTCTAATAATACGTGCCGTCTTCGAAACGATCGGCGCCCTAGTCTACCCCACCTCGACGGCGCCACGGCAACCCCGCGGCGGCTTTTTTAACACCACGGCGCACGCCTTGGGTGGCGAAGGCGAGGATGCTTCGATACGTGAGAAGGAAAAACGAGAGTACGACGGAGGAAGGGCGCGCCGCGCTTCATCGCACGGCGATCAGGCCAGATAGACGTGACCGTAGACCAGGCGTTCGTCGAATCCGGTGCTTTCCTTCAGTAGCTCGGGTTCGAGCAGCTTGATCACCGTGCGACTCTTGCGGATCAGCTTCTTTTGTTCGAGCGCCGTCATGCAGCGGCTGACGTGCACGCTGGTGATACCCAGGAGCTCGCCGATCACCTCCTGGGTCACGGGCAGCGTGAAGAAGTCCGAATCGATCATGTGCTTGAAGCGATAGCGCGCGTAGACCTCGAGGAGAAAATGGGCGACGCGCTCTTCGGCCTTGTGATGGGTGCAGCTTCTCAGCCGGACGATGGAGATATTGTCGTTCACCATGATATAAGAAAATATCGCCTTTCTTATATCATCGTGCTCGGCCAGCAGCGCATGGATATCATCGGCGGAGATGCGCTCCAGCACGCAGTTCTGCAGCGCCAGAATCGCAACGTCGCTGTTATCGAAAAAGCTCTCTCTAAGCCCCACGATATCGCCCGGCATATAGACGTTGCAAATATCCTGGCCATGGCTTTTCACGGATTGACAGATACTCACCCAGCCTCTCTTGACGATGAATATCTTCGGCTTTCCCTCGTGGAGAAAAAAAAGTTTCTGATGCCTTTTCAACTCGACATTCTTGACGCCCAGCCGGGACAAAAGCTCCATCGAATGATCACTGATGGCACTGTAGAGGCTCAGCGCCTTAGCGATATTTTTTTTTCTATCTTGTAGTAAAGAGTTATTTGGCAACGGAGTATAACTACTCTCTTTCATCAAACTTTTCCTATCGGCGTTATACTCGTCACGCATTTTTTCAACACTCCTTTGCCGCTATACAAAAACTATGCCCGAGACAGAAAAAATACAATCCATGTACACGCATAATGAAAAGCCGAAAGGCAAAACATGGCAGTACGTGAATTGACAGTTCGATTTCACGCACCAACACGAAGAGTGGTCTTAACAAATGTTAAGATATAAGGCTCGATGGCCAACCTGAGTATGTAAAATCATGTCTTCATACGCCTGCCTACAGATAATTAAACAGAAAAGCTTTTTTTGTCAAAGAATAAACCACGCCCAGACCATAACCTATGTTATTGAAAACAAGGGATATTCCTTACCCCTACCGAACCCTTGGCGCAGGCGAAAACAAGCTTAGCGGAGGTTGCTACTAGCTGTAAGAACACAGGTTAAGATTTATCATAAATTTAGAAAATAATACTCCAGAGCCATTTAAGGCTTTAGCAAAACGCTTAAAGAATGAAAAAGTGTTTAGCAGATGAAAATGCAAGGCCCCGGCCAGAAGCCGGGGCCCGGGCAGGCCTACGCATATCGTGTCGATGCGGGTAAGGGGTCGTCAGGTCTTGGAACGCAGGTGATCGGCCTGGTCACGCTCGAGAAATGCCTGAGTGGTTTCGCCTATGTGCTTGTCCAGCCAGTGGGCCATGGCGAGCTCCTCCTGGAGAATTTCATGGCATATCTGCGAAATCTCTGCCTCACCCGCCAGGTCCGCCGCCTTGATGATGACCTTGTAGTTGGCGATCTCGAAGTTTTCGAAAGCGTAGCAGGCAACGCTTCCCTTGATCACTTCGTCTCCCGCCATCATGCCGCCCATGGCCTGACCGAACGCGGCAAGCTCGGCGCCAAGATCCTTGAGGGCTGATGCGTGTGCATCAAGAAGGCCGATACAGTGCTCCAGCTTGTCGAGCTGCCCTTTGGTCTCCTCCAGGTGCTGTTCGATACGCTGCTGAAGCTCGGGATAGCTTTCTAACCGACTGGCTTGAGCGCCCAACATTTTCTCGGCCTGCTTTTCCATGGCGTGAGCGTCCCGCAACCAATCCAACAGATGCTTGCTTTCCATTGCGCTCTCTCCTCGATCGATGGTCGTGGCATTGGCTAGTACAAGGCAGGCACGTGCTGCCTCGACCTGAATACAACCTTGAAAACTGCCGGCCCGTCCCTGTACCGGCAGAGAGTTTTCGCTCATCCATGAACGGTGTACCCCCTGGCGAGATGGCAAACTCCTTTGCCCTCGCCAAGGACACTCTTCCTTGAGAATTCTTCCTTGAGAATTAATGACTCTTCAACGTTAACAGAAACTTGAAGCATGAATTTAAGAGCCTTCCTTAACAACTCTTTGCAACCTTAAAATCTATTTCGTTCAGAAATATCCGAGTAATAACTCGATCTTTTTCTGAAACCCTATAATTACCATAGTAGTACTTGCTGCATCGATTTCAACACGCAATATTTATTTATAATTAATATTTCAAGAAAAAGATAACCAAGATTAACGAAATAGATAAATAGGTTTTAAACTTAATTTTTTTCGTTTGATGAAGATGGCTAAACACTTGTTGAAGACTACGCTTTAAAGGCATGCCTCATGAACGAAAAGGAGCCCATGATGAGCAATGAACAGGAACAGAAAAAGAGTGATGAAGCCTCCAAGGCCAAGAAGCTTGTCGACCGGGATACCGATGGCCATGCGCCATCGAAAAAAGGTGCCACGTCCGGTGCGCCGGCGCCTTACCGGCCCGACGAAAACGTCGACAACCAGAAGAAGCGCTCATCCACCCCTGCCCACAATACGTCGATGAAGGCTGCGCCCTTCCCTGGCGCTCAAGTCGTCAAGGAGAAAAAGGCGCACAAGGAGAATATCGACCGGCAAAGCGACGAAGCGGACCCCAAGGGAAGCGAGTGATACGCCATCTTCACACGCTCTTGGACGTGACAGCTCGACGCGGAAAACCTTGCCGATAACGCTACCGCCCCCTGCAAGATACCTTGCAGGGGGCGGTGTCAGTAACAAAGGAGGCTTTAGGTAACAGGCCAGAGAGCAAGCACCCTCGATGGCGCCTGCCCTGAGCATTTCGCGCGTGCCCGCCTGTTCAAAGGACTAATCGTTCTCCAGGCCGTGGGCCAGGAAATCGGGACGCTGCTGGGGCGCCGCAAAGGGTTCGCCGCAGCGGTTGTCGGGCCGGTTGAACACGAAGAACACGTTGCTGCGCGGGTCCGGCGACAGGTTCGCATTGGAGGCGTGCAGGGTGTTGCAATCGAACAGCAAGAGCCCGCCCGCCTTGCCCTTGGGCGCCTCGATGCCGTACTTGGCCACGAGCTCGGTGAGCGCCTCGGGGCTGGGCACGCCCACTTCCTGTGCCTTCAACGAGCTCTTGTGGTTGTCCTTCGGCGTTTCACCCAGGCATGGCACGAACTCCCTGTGCGAGCCGGGAATCAGCATCAAGGGGCCGTTGAATTCGTGGTTGTCGGTCAGGATCAACGAGGCGCTCACCGCGTGCATGCGCGGCATGCCATCTTCCGCGTGCCAGGTCTCGAAATCCGAGTGCCAGTTGAAGCCCTTGCCGGCAAACCCCGGCTTGTAGTTGATGCGCGACTGATGCACGTAGGGGTCGTCACCGATGATCTGGCGCGCTGCCCCCGCTACTCGCTCGTCGAAAGCGAGCTCGCCCAGACGCTTGGACAACTTGTGTACCGCGAACAGCGAACGAATCTCGTTGCTTTCGGGCTCGGTGATACTGAACTCCTGATTGCGATACTCGTCGTTGTTCATCAGCGCGGTGATGTCGTCACACAGCTCGTCGAGCTCGGCTCCGCTGACCAGGTTGGGAATGAACAGAAATCCCTTGCGCTCGAACTCGTCGAGCTGTTCCTGAGAGAGCGGACCGCTCAATTCACGCCCTTTCACCACCGCATCCTGGCGGGGCTGGGTGAGCGCGGCAGGCGCTTCGGTCAAGCGCGTGGGGTAGGCATCCTGCCTTGTCACGCTCTGCGCCGAGGGCGTGTCGCCCATTTCGCTGAACTGTTTATGAGCGGTCACAACATTGAGAGGTGTGTTGCTGACTGTCATCTAATCCACTCCTTGTATGATTAAATTTCAGGTCGACATGGCACTCGAAAAAGAGCCACTCCATGCGTAGTAGTCAAAGTAGCCAATCTAAATCGGGTTGCAACCCGTGAAGCTTCGATAACTAACCTGAGTTATGATGACAGCCGCAAATCGCTCTTTTAACGCATTTATTTGCATTTTAACGATATTTTTAACGTAGTTCTCGTTAGATCAATCGATAAAGATCAATTGCACTCGTGGCGATCAAGGCGATATCCGCTCATTATTTAATAAACGTTAACGAGAAACAGAAAGCGAGAAATGGCCGAGAGCAATGAATACTCGAATCGAATTCAGAGAATGAAAAATGGCGATGGGCTCACACTCTTGCCTTGCCGGCGATCACGGCCTTGAACCCCGCCTTGGTGATGGGCACCTTCTGAGCGTCGACCACCGTGCCGCCCACCTTGGTGATGGCCTTGGCGATCTTGACCAGTCGCGCCAGCTGCAATTTGCTGGGCTTGAGGGCCTCGTTCTGGGCGGTGATCTTGATACCCAGGGCATTGATCACATAGAGGTTCTCGCCATCGTCCGGCGCCGGTAGAGGGAGAGAGGAGGCCCCGTTCTCGACAATGATGGGTGTGCGCGATGACTCCCCCGCCACCGTATATGCCTTGAGGCTGTTTTCGTACACCGCGCCCAGCGCCGCCAGCACGGTAGCCAGCCGCGCGTTGTTGGCAAGCGATGGTTCGTCGAAGAGCACCTGCACGCCCCAGGATGCACCGCTATCGTCCACCAGCACGGGGGCATCCTGGAGGCCCTCGGTCGGCGTATCGTTCGTCGACGCCTTCTTGTCCGCTCGCTTGCGGGTCTGGGCACCCTCCAGCGTATGGCCACTGAGCAGTAGATACACCACCACCAACCCGCAGGTCAGGCTGAGCCAGATGGCGACGATGGCCATGACGAGGGTGAGCGTGAGTGCATCCATGGAGGTCTCTCGAATAGCAAAGCGTGGGCTGGTGTCATGATAGGCCGCCCATGCGCTCATGAGTACCCCTCATGAGGTCAAACGAGCATGACGGGCAGGTCCGGTTCTGCGCTGACTTGCGCCATGCTCGACCCTCTCACGAATAAATCAGACGTTTCATTCGAATAAACGCCTCATGAAGTTACGCCATGGCGTTCAATTAATGTTTCCTCGTGCCGATATATAAGCGTCCGATCAACAACATCGCAGGCAATGCGAGCCAAGGACACTCTTCGAACCTTGCACGAGATGACATGATGCTGAAGGTATTACACCGCACGCCCGTAGGTCGTAAATTTGCCCTGGTCCTTTTTCTGCCGCTGGTCACGCTGGCCTGGCTTGCCATCTCGGGGATCGCCGAACGCAGCCAGGTCGTGTCGGAAATGGGCGAGCTTCAGCGGATGACGCTTTTGAGCCAGTACGCGGGAGATCTGGTACACGAGCTTCAGCGCGAACGTGGCATGTCGGCCGCGTTCCTAGGCAGCGGCGGACAGAACTTTCGCGCCGAACTTCCCGACCAGCGCCGCCAAACCGATCGGGAACTCGGTGAGTTCAACGCCTATATCACCGACCTGGGCGTACGCGAAGAAACCTCGGAGCTGGCGACGCGCCTTTCTCAGGCAAGCCAGGCACTTGATGAGCTGGGTAACGTGCGCCAGCGCGTCGATCGTCAGGAGATCGGAGGCGATCAGTCCAGCGCGTACTACACGAACATCAATGGCCTGCTGATCGATATCGTCAGCCAGCTGACGTTCAGCGTTGAGCAGGGCGAGATCGTGCGTCAGCTCAACGCCTATTATCACCTTCTCAACATCAAGGAGCTGGCCGGCATCGAGCGCGCCGTCTTGACCACCGCGTTCAGTACCGATGCCCTCGCGCCCGTGGCCTACGGCAACGTCCTGTCGCTGGCGGGACGCTCCATCGCCTATACCCGCAGCTTCGACCAACTGGCGGCCCCTTCCCTCAAGCGCGACCTGAACGAGGTGCTCGAAAGCCCGCTCGTCCAAACGCTCAAGGGCATGCGCGACGTCGCCATCGAACGCGGCACTGCCGGGAGCTTCGGCGTCGATCATCAGGCCTGGTTCGAGCAGCAAACCGCGTTCATCGACCGCTTGAACGGCGTGGGCCAGAAGGCCTCCCGACAGCTTCTCGATACCGCGCAGCGCCTGCGCGGCACCGCCATCAAAGGGTTATCACTCTACCTGACGGCCTCCCTGGCCGCCACGTTGCTGGCACTCGTGCTCTCGTTCATGATCGTACGCAGCATCACCCGCCCGCTCAAAGCCGCGCTGGACGACATCCAGACTCGCGGCGGTGATCTCACCAAGCGCCTGGCGGTGCCCGGCAGCGACGAGCTCTCCAGGCTCTACCAGGCCTTCAACGACTCCACCGCCAAGACCGAGGAGCTGGTCGCCAACATCAAGCAGAGCGCTCAGTCGGTGGAGCTTGCAAGCCAGGAGATCGCCAAGGGCAACGCGGATCTTGCCCAGCGCACCGAAGAGCAGTCCTCGTCACTGGTGCAGACCGCCTCGAGCATGGAGCAGATCACCGCCAACGTGCGCCAGAGCGCGGACACCGCCCAACAGGCGCGCCACGCCACCCAGGAGATGGCCGAGCAGGCCGGCGGGGCCACCGAGGTCGCCGAACGGGCACGCGGGGCCATGGAGCAGATCCATGCAGCCAATCAGAAAGTCACCGCTATCGTCGAGGCGATCGACGGCATCGCCTTTCAGACCAACATCCTGGCCCTCAACGCCTCGGTGGAAGCCGCGCGCGCCGGCGAGCAGGGTCGTGGCTTCGCGGTGGTGGCGTCCGAGGTGCGCAACCTGGCCAGCCGCAGTGCGGAAGAAGCCAAGCAGATCCGCCAGCTGATCGAGCGCAACGTCGAGAGCATCACCCAGGGTTCGAGCCTGGTGAACGCCACGGGCGAAGCACTGACGACCATCGCCGAACGCGCCCAGCACACGGCGGCCCTGGTCAACGAGATCTCGGCGGCGGCCAGCGAGCAGTCCGCCGGCATCGAGCAGATCAACCAGGCACTCGCCCAGCTCGACGAGGTGACCCAGCACAACGCCGCCCTGGTCGAGGAAGTGGCCACCGCCAGCGGCGCGCTGGACGAACAGGCCTCGGAAATGGGCGAGATGGTGGGGTGGTTCAAGGTGGGTGAGGCAGGGCGCGTTCCGGAGCTTGTGCATTCAGGTACTTTCGCAGTGCGCCACGATCAAATGCACTAATCAAAGGGGCGGTAGCGATCGAAGGAGTCGGTGCGCCGCCAAGTGACTAACGAAGGCAAAAAATGGGGCAGGAGATAGCCCGTTTATATTCGCTGACGGAGATCAAGAAGACGACGATCTCCACTTCTTTTTGAACCAGTCTATTGCCGTTAAATAAAGGCATGTTCATGTTTCAACGCTCATGTTGCCATGGACATGCCTCGGCCAGTATTGACTGTAACGGCACCATAAACTCAGAGTGAAAATTGATCTCAAAAACTCAATTTTCTGCTTATAGGCTTCAAAGACTGATTACTCAATCAAGTCAAAATTTAATAGAAAAAAAACAAAGTAGCAGATACATGTAAAAATGATAGAAAGTATATTAGCGATTCAAAAAAACCGTTGCGGCAAATAACTGAAGAACAGCTCACTCAAGGCAATTCAGGAAAAAAGACGGTAAAAACAGCTCATATCGCGGTCTTGCCGAGGTTGACAAAGCTTATAATGTCGATCAAAAAAATTGGAAATAAATTTTCATCTAAAATTTAGAAACACATTCATCTCAAAACAGAAACATATATCTCGATTCAATATCCAAAGGCTGGTTCATTTTGATCAAGAGACAGACATGAGCAATAAACCTATTTTCGTTACTGAACCTTTCTTACCGCCCTTGGAAGAATTCATACCTTATCTTGAAGAAATATGGGATAGCAAGCGTTTGACCAATAATGGTCCGATGCACCAAAAGCTTGAGCAAGCGCTATGCAACTACTTGGACGTACCGGAGATTGCATTATTCAATAATGGCACTATTGCTTTATTGACGGCACTGCAAGCGCTACGTATCACGGGAGAAGTTATTACGACACCCTTTTCCTTCGTTGCCACTGCACATTCGTTGACCTGGAACGATATAACGCCCGTTTTTGTGGATATAGAGCCTGACAGTTTCAATCTGGACCCTGCTAAAATCGAAGCCGCCATTACACCGCGCACGACGGCAATCATGCCGGTTCATTGCTACGGTACTCCTTGTAACGTCGATGCGATACAAGAAATCGCTGATAAATATAATCTCAAGGTCATCTATGACGCTGCACATGCATTTGGGGTAACGGACCAAGGAGGCAGTATCCTGAGACACGGTGACTTGAGTGTCATCAGTTTCCATGCCACCAAAGTCTTCAACACCTTCGAAGGCGGAGCCATCATATGCCCCGACAAGAAGACCAAGAAGCATATTGATAACCTCAAGAACTTCGGCATCGTGGATGAAGTGACCGTCGTAGCTGCAGGTATCAATGGTAAAATGAGCGAAATCAACGCCGCTTTCGGGTTACTTCAGTTAAAACACATCGAACAGGCGTTGAGCGCACGCCAGTCGATCGATTGCCTGTACCGGGCTGAATTGGCAAGCATGGAAGGAATTACACTTCTTCGTCCTACGACGCAAGTCAAGAGTAATTACTCATATTTTCCGATCGTAGTGGAAGATGGTTACCCACTAAAACGAGACGAACTCTATGCTCAACTGCGTGCCAACAATATATACGCACGGCGCTACTTCTACCCTGCAATAAATCAACAAATGATCTATAAAGATAGCCACATTGATCGCTCTTCCAATACTGAAGTTGCACAATGGGCTTCCGAGAGAGTCATCTGCTTGCCCATCTACAGCGATTTGGACCACCATAGTGCGATGAGAGTCGTAAAGCTTATCAAGGCGTGGAGTAACCCATGAACGTTTTGATCACCTCCTTTGGCTCTTTCTCGGCTTCCTGTCTTGCTTCATCACTAAAGAAAAATTTTCATGCAAAGATCGTTGCTACCGATATCAATGATCAGCTGCATCTTGCAGGTACAGAGCATATCAATCTTTTCGAGAGAGCCCCTCATTCCAGCGACACAACCCGATATCTCGATTTCATAGCCAGCGTGATAAAGCGCCATGATATCGATTACGTGTTGCCGACAACCGATCCAGAAATCGATATACTCAGCCTTCACGATGAGTTCATACAGAATACCAAAAGCACTTTTTGCATACCTGGAAGAGAGGCAGTACTACAATCCAGAGACAAGAAGAACTGGGCTCAAACCCTCAAAGACAAGGGATTTGTAACAATACCTACATTTGAACAAGAAGATATTGCAAGCATGACTTCGGCTGTCATTGCCAAACCTAGAAATGGAAGAAGTAGCCAAGGCTTATTAATCATACAGGATCCTGAAACACGCCTTTCGGTTAGCCATAGCAAACGCTATGAAAACTACGTTTTTCAACCTTTTATCCTTGGAAAGCACTACGTTGTCGATGCTGTTAGAGACCTCTATGGCAACTGCATTACGGTATGTAGAGAAGAAATAACTAGGACGAGCAGCGGTGCTGGTCTGGCAGTCACTGTTGCATACAACGAAGAGCTCGAACAAATCACCGAAAGAATAATGAATGAGCTGAATATCCATGGAGCCATCAACATAGAATATCTCGAATCAGATGGTATTTACTATGCGATGGACATAAACCCACGTCCTTCGGCAGGTATCGAGTTTTCCGTACTTTCCGGCATCGATATACCCAAGTACCATCTTCAATGCTTCCAACATAAAGAAATACCTCATCGTTTAGATTACTCTTCGAAAACGTATAAAACCATTTATCAAAGAGTCGTATCATGAAGAAGAACGCTGCACTGGACACCAGCACCTCATGGGACGAGCAGTGGAAATTGCTTTTCAAAAACTATCAACACGATTTGAGACACGGATACTACATCAAGTCAATTTTCGCGAGTAAAAAAGCTTCGATACTCGAGATAGGCGCAGGCAGTTTTCGTGATACCGCATTTCTCAATAGAGCTGGTTATATTTGTCATGGAATAGATTTTTCAGATGAGTCGGTTTCTTTGGCAAAAATGGAATTTCCCGATATAAAAGATCGGTTTCATCGAATGAACGCGCTCGATCTCGAATTTGCAGACAAGTCATTCGATATTTCTTTTAGCAATGGCTTCATCGGCTTGTTCGACGAAACAACGATTCACTCCTTGATTCGTGAGCAGATTAGAGTGACAAAGGAATACGTCGTTCTTACCGTACATAATGGCCATAATGAGCAATTTTCGAACTATTTCGAAGAGAAGAAAAAGGAAGATCCTCTTTTTGATATTACGTTCTTCAAGAAACGTGAAATGCAGTCTCTCTTCGAGGCTCACGGACTCGATGTCAAGATTATACCCGTAGGCAAGCAAAAGAAGCACTGGGAGGATTGGTTGATCAAGAAAGATATGGCGCATCCTGCATTGATGAAACTTTGCTTCAAGATTTCTGGCAAGCTGGCACTTCATCGAAGTGAACGGTTGCTTTGCATCGCGCGTGTAAAGGAGCTTTGAATGAGCCTGGTCATCATTGGCGGTGGAATATCAGGCCTTTTCATGGCTCACATGGCGCTAAAGGCCGATCCTGAACGTGATATTACAGTCATCGAGAAAGCTGACCACGTAGGGGGGCTTTTGTGCGGCCACCATTATCCCGAGGGTTATTATTTCGACAAGGGAACCCATTTATTTCGTGAATCTGGAATAGCCGACATAGATTCTTTCATGACCCATGTTCCACCAGAAAGCGCTCTTTACTACCTTCCCGACCACGGCTATTCGGGATGTATATTTAATGGTAAATTACAGGAAAATTCTCATTACCCTCTGGTTCAGAATGTTCAATTAAGACAGGAAACCGTTCAATATCTGAAGAATTCGACTCCAGACCATGATACGTCGAATTTGAGTACCTATTGCCGAAGTGTTTTTGGACCATCATATTCAGACCATATATCGATACCGATGGCTGAAGCCATTTTTCATAAAAAAGCATGTGAATTGAGTTTCAATGCTTTGAGTATCATCGGTCAAGATCGTGTTCTATCGTTCGATCAGAAAGAGTGGCGACAAGCTTCCAATACCACCTCTCTAGTCGCTTTTCCTGATCAACGCAAAATTCCGGACACACTGAAGAATCCAAGAAGAAGATTTTATTCCAAGGAGAAAGGTACATTTTCTGTCGTCGATGGCATTGCTCGTCGATTGCAGGAAAGAGGTGTCAAGATCTGGATGAACACGGATATCATGACGATCGATGATCATCGAATCGATGTCCGTCATGGGGGAAACAACCACACGCTCGAGTTCGATACCCTGGCATTTGCCACCAGCACGTTCGCAACGGCAAACTTGCTCAACATAGATATACAGACATCTCGTTTTGATCGCCCTCTCGAGCACCATGTCATTCATATGGTACTCAGCCATGCTCCGATCTCGGAGCTCGCCTTTTTCTACAATCTCGACCGCCCCGATCACTTTTTCCGTGTCACCAACTACTCCCGAATACTGAATGTGGCCGATGACACGAGAATTTCGATCGAAGTTTTGAGAAACGATCAAACGCCCATCGATGACAAGGATGTACGCACCTATCTGGCAGACTTGTGCACACTTGGCTTTATCCATCCCAGTACATCGATCGTCTTTCATAGAATCGAGAGGCTCGCAAGCGGGTTCCCGATGATGACCAACAAGAATCGTCAGGCGCTATCGTCCCTCGCGACCTCGATCGAAAAGGTAGCCGGCACTCGCTACTTCCTGGGTCGTGGTGAGACAACGGCTCCCTTCCTGCAGTCTGAGGTACTCGCCAGTATCCACAAGCATTTCACCCACTATCTATGAATGCGCCCCGCCATTCGGCGGGGGCTTTCACGAACTGTAAAGGGAGCTTCTAGCTCTCTTCCAAGAAATTACTTTCCTGCCAAGCATAATAATCCGCGAGATCCTTCTTCTTCATCCGCTTGTAATACCGCGACATCCACTTGAACGTATTGGCCTGCATCTTGTTCTTTTCCTTTACGCTCTTGCTCGACCATATCGAGTTGCCATGGAGCCTGTAGGCTGCAGGCGTTATGTCCTCCATGTAGTGACTTTTACCGTACTGCCCCAGTAAGGCGATCAGGAAGCTGTCCCCATTACCGACATGAGATTTTTCTTCAGGAAAATGAGTAAACTTCTTTCTGAAAAACATGCTCAACGTTAAAATGAAACAGTTGTTACGTAGCATTTCTTCCTGAGTATAGCTTCTCTTGAAGTCATCTCTCAATTTCGATGGAGCCACTTCTCCATTCTTGTCAAAGATGAAAGCGTCATGATGGCACATGACTACCTCTTCATTACTTTCCATGAAGTCGAACTGTTTCTGGAGTTTTTCGGGATCTGTCCAGTAGTCGTCCCCTTCACATAGCGCTACGTACTTCCCTTGCAGTTTGGGAAAGCAGAAGTCCGTCGCCTTGATACCTTGTCTGAATAAATTCTTCTGTTGATAGACAGGCTTAATCAAGTCGGGGTACTGGGATGCGTATTTTCTGATGATCTCCTGCGTGCCATCAGTCGAAGCGTCGTCGTGAATGACCACTTCAAATGGAAAACGAGTTCTTTGGGCAATGATCCCTTGGATAGCCTCCTCTAGAAAACCTACATGGTTGTAGGTCGCACAAAAGACACTGACCAAGGGTTTGCCGTGGTGGTGCTGTTCTGGAAGGACGATGGGGCCTGCCGGGGGCATGACAGGTTTGGCGTTACGCTGCTCCGATGATCGGGGAAGCAGTGATCGGGCTTCCAGAAAGGCCAGGGCTTTATCCTGGTCCACCTCGGATAACAGCTCGAAGGCTATATCGTGAGCAGCAAACACGCTACTCAAGATGAAGGCCAGCTTGACCTTTCTTTCGTTACTGATGGTTCCCAGGCGCTCTGCATCGGGCAAAAGCAGGATATCTGCGCTTTCCTGTTCGCTGGCGCAAGGCGTTCGTTCATTCAGCTTGTCGGGAAGATGGCTGTAATGACGTACGTTGTGGAAGCGATAGAAGCGGAACCCGTGTCGGCTTGCCCAGTGCTGAAGTTCGGCGAAACTGGGTTGTCTTGCATGGGTCAGCTGAAATGGAACACGTGCTTGAATAAGCAATGTTTCCTTCAGGTAGTGCTCACCGTTTTCCAGCACGGCCATGGCGTCACTCAGCTCATCCAGAACGAGCCAATCGAGACTCTCGAGCCCCGTAATGCTATCGAGGGCCACCGTATTGATGGGAAGCTCCGCGATCTGCTGGATACCCAGATGATGGCGTCTGGGGAGCTCTTCCATCGCAAGAGGCATCAGTGTGCTGCTCATCTCGGGTGCGACGCAAGCGTATAGTGTGGAGGGTTGGCCATCACCCAACAACGCATGTTGAAACACTTGAATCGTATCGCTTCCCTCATACTGCTTTGGCTCATTGATTTCACTGGCCGGATCGAAGGCCACGATGGCAAAAGCTCCTGTCGATGCCATCTGGCTGGCCAATCCGTTTTTGATCAAGCTCGCCCGATTGTCGAGTACGATGATCTTTCCCTTGAACTGCCAGGTAAAATCGTCAGATAGCTGGAGTTTCGGTGTCAAGCAGTCGCTTTCCAGGCCGCGTGAAGTACGGCTGTCGATCCATTGCTCCCAGGAGCGATCCACTTTCAGCGTGGGCTTGGTCGCCCTGCCGACAAGACGTTGCCGATGCCGTTTTTTCTGGGTGATCGAAAAATCCTTGCTGCCCAAGCGCAAGCGCAAGCGCACCAAAGGATCAAACGCCTGGAGCAGGCGTTCGGTCGCGCGATCCATATGATGCATTCGCTCGCCAATGTCCATCGCACGAGCTACATAGTCCTGATAGAGCACTTCATCGTCATAAAAGGCAACAGTGGCTTCGAACAGTGGCTGGAGCTCGCTTTCCTCAAGTAGCTGTTGATAAGGCTCCTCATAGCAGCGTGACGGAAAGTCGAAGGCGATGCCTGCATCTCCGACCATCTCGGGCATGCCACCGCGATTGGTAATGAGGGCAGGAATGCCGTTCAACATGGCCTCCGCCAGTACTCGACCCGAGCTTTCCCACCAAAGGCTGGGCGCCACCAGCACGCGAGCACGACTATAAGGGCCTCGCATGTCACTGGTATTGGGCGTCACGGTAACGTTTTTTAATGCGCTTCGCTGGGTCCCCATCTTTTGCGTGACTTCCCGCAGTACCGCAGACCAGTCCGCTCGAGCTTCCACGACTTCGAGCTCGATATCCGGTCTCTCTCGCTCGAGCTTCTCCGCCAGTTGAACGAAGATGCTTACTCCTTTCTGCCAACTAGGATTGACGAAGAGCAGTCGACGCCGTTCATGGTGCTCGGCCACGAAATGGGAAGAATCGATGAACTTGCCTACCGGCTTCGAGACGAAACCGATCTTATCTTGGTACATCTTTGCCGTGGCCTGACTGTCGGTGACGATCAGATCCACGTCGCGACACCAGCGTGGCGATTGATAGCTTCCATTGGCCAGGTAAAACGCGACGGCGATACCTCGGTCCCGCGCTTCATCGGCGATCAGAAGATCCAGCGTCTGACCTCCGTAGAACCATACGACGTCGGGCTTGAACGAATCGAGCATGTAAAGGTACTGGCTGTACCAGAGGCTCTCCTCGTGGCTCGTTAAATGGTTACGGTTGAAGCTGTGGCTCACGATCATTTGATGCATCAGCGGTCCATCGTTGGCCTCGATGAGCTGGTGCAGGTGTTGATCCAAGTCGGGAAACTGCTCTTTGAGCAGCCCAGTGCCTTTGGGGTTATCGAAAATCGTCGCCCCCAGTATCTGTATTTCGTACCCGTTGGCCGCCAGTTGTTGCAGCATCTGTCGTACGCTCATGCTGGCGCCACTCGATGTATCCAGCAGACAGAAGGGGTTTGCCCACAGCAGACGAGGTTTGCGTTTCTCGATCACCGGTACCGCTTTTTGCTTGGCCATTAAACGACTCACGTAGCGACAATAATCATGCCGTTAGTTTACTGTGTCGACTCGAAGACCAAAGGGGTGAATGCGCTCATGTTTGAGCAGGTATTCTGGCAATGACGTAGCGATTGGATGACAGGATCGAGGGATCGCCCGTAAGCTTGGCAACGCGGAATATTATTCTTTCGACCAAAAAAACGGGGCCTTTCGGCCCCGTTTCTATCGACGTTCGTTCCAGGACGATACGACGTATTAACCCAGCAGGGAAAGAACAGACTGCGGCGTCTGGTTTGCCTGGGCCAGCATGGACGTACCCGCCTGCTGCAGGATGTTCGCGCGGGTCATGTTGGAGACTTCCACCGCGTAGTCGGCATCTTCGATGCGTGAACGCGCTTCGGACAGGTTGGTCTTGGTGGTCGCCAGGTTGTCGATGACCGAGTCGAAACGGTTGAGCGTGGCACCCAGGGTGGCACGGTCGGTGTCCAGGGACTTGACGGCTGTATCGACGGAGTCGATCAGGCTCTGGAAGTTGTCATGGGCACCGCTGGTACCCGCGGTGAACGTAGAACCGGACATGCCGCCGCCAGACAGACCAAGGCCAGTCACGGTTGCATC
>NZ_JAMZBD010000012.1:0-16923 GCF_024158685.1 Halomonas sp. 707D4
GGCTCGACCGCCAAGGCGCGGGCCAGCGATACCCGCTGCTGCTGGCCGGCTGCACGAGGAGCTCGGCTTCACTAGCGTGTTCGTCACCCACGACCAGGAGGAGGCGCTGGAGCTTTCCGATCGCGTGGTAGTGATGAGCAACGGCCGCATCGAGCAGATCGACACGCCCGAGGCGCTCTACCGCACCCCGAAGAACCGCTTCGTGTTCGAGTTTCTGGGCGAGGTGAACCACCTGGAGGGGCGGGTTCAGAACGGCGTGCTGCGCTGTGGCGATGCCCAGCTCAACGTGAACCTGCCCGATGGCGACGAGGAGCTGCTGCTGCGCCCTCACGAGGTGCGACTGGCCTCGAGCTTCGAATCCGGCGTGCACCTTCCGGTCACCGTGACGGCGATTTCACTGGTCGGTGCCGAGGTGCGCGTGGAGCTCGAGGCGGACTGGCTCGCGGCGCCCTGGCTTGCCACCGTGCGCCACGCGGATTTCGAACGCCTCAAGATCCATCGCGGCCAGCGCCTCTATGCCCACCCGCGCCAGTGGCATCGCTTCAAGGATGAAACGGCGCGCCCGCGTCAGGCGCCCGCTTCCTGATCTGAAACGCCTCAGCGCATCTGCCGGAAGGTGAGATTGACCCGTGCGCTGCGGCTCTTGCGGGTCTTGGGCAGGGCGTGCAGCCAGTGAGCCTGGGTCTCGCCCTGCATGATCAACAGGCTGCCGTGGGCGAGCTCGAGCGACACCCGTTCGCCGCTCGCCTTGTGCTTGAATGAAAAGCGCCGCGCATCGCCCAGGGTCAGCGAGGCGATGACCCCATCCGGCACCAGCGTCTTCTCGTCGTCGCTGTGCCAGCCCATGCCCTCCTCGCCGCAGTGGTACAGGTTGCAAAGGCAGGCATTGAACGTCGCATGGCTGGCCTTCTCGACGCGGGCCTTGAGCGCGAGCAGACAGTCGGCCCAGGGCGAGGCCACGCGGGTCCTGCCGGAGTAGGCGTAGGGCATCGCCGTGTCGGCGTACCAGGCGATCTTGCGTCGGGTGACGATCTCGCGGCCGAACATCGTCACTCGCTCGTGCTCCCAGTCGAGCTCTTCCAGGCAGCGCGCCAGCGCATCGCTGGCTGGCCCGGCGTCGAGCACGCGCTCCAGGTAGTACGCCTCGCCATCCTGCGGCAGGCGATTGGGGAGACGTTCCTGCTGGGCGTAAAGGTCGTCGTGAGGCATTCTGCTACCATCGTCGAAAGGCGTGAATCGAGGCATTACTCAAGCCAAGTCGCCACGTTATACTGCGCTTTTGGCCACTTCGGAGAACTCCCATGCTGCGGCGTCATTTTCTTGCTCTCTCGTCGGCGCTGCTCGCCGGCGCCCTGCTGGCCGGCTGCGCCAGCCCCCAATATCTTCAACCAAGCCCCGAGCGTACCGCCCAGGTCCCTCAGGTCGGGTCCGGCCAGCAGGTGAGCGTGGCGGCGGTCGATGCCCGCGAGAGCGAAGTGCTCGGCACGCGCGCCGGTGGCAGCATGTCCACCGCGCAGATTACCGTCAACAGCCACGAAGTGATGCCGCGCCTCCAGGAAGAAGCGGAGCGGGCGGTGCGCGAAATGGGCTTCAACCCCGTACCCGGCACCAACCCGGACGGCCCGAGCCTCACCCTGGAGCTTGCAAGCCTGCATTACGGCCAGGGCGACAGCGGCCAGCCCTTGGTGGACGAGGCGCGTATCGAAGGGGTTTTCCGCGCCATCGTCAAGAACAAGGGCACCACCTACACCGGTACTTACACCTCGCGGCGCACCCAGGGTTACGCCATCAAGCCCGGTGAGGCCACCAACACCCGGATGATCAACGACCTGATGAGCGATGGCTTGAACCGCGCCTTCAGCGACCCGGAGCTCGCCCGCCTGCTCGCCCGCTAGCCCATCCCACGGCGCGGGTCATCTCGGCCCGCGCCGCGTCAAGCGCCACACCTGCTCGGCGACGCCGCGCGCGTCCGGGCTGCTCTGCTCGAGGCACGCCACGGTGAAATTACGCTCGAAAAGCGCCTCGATCTCCTCGTCCCGTACGCTGTAGGGCGGCCCTTCGCCGCCGTTTTCGTGCGTCACGCTGATCAACAGACCTTCGACGCCAGGGGGCAGTAGCTGAGCCAGGTGGAAAGCGTAGCGCTGGCGGGTGGCCGGCGGCAGTGCGATCAGCGCGGCGCGATCGAAGAAGGCGCCGAGCTCGAAGGCCTGGTGGATATGCAGGTGGAAGAAGTCACCGCGCCAGAGCTCGATGGTACCCTGGCGCGTGATCTCGAAACCGGGCAGGTGATAGCGCGATACGTCGTCTTGGGATTGCGCGATGAACTGTTCCACCGCCTCCGGGGCGAGCTCCACCCCCAGCACCGGATGGCCAGCCTGCGACAGCCAGCGCATGTCGAGGCTCTTGCCGCACAGCGGCACCAGCACCTTGGCCCCCGGAGCCACGCCCAGCGTGGGCCAGTAGCGTACCAGCGCCGGATGCGCAGCGTCCTGGTGAAAGCCGATTCGCCCTTCCCGCCAGCGCCGGCGCCACGGGTTGTCGTGATCGCGGTCGTCGTGCACGCCTAGAACCAGCGGTCGCGCTTCTTGCGCCGACGCGGCAGGTGCGGAACGATCAGCCCGACCAGCAGCCCCGCCCCTGCGACGCCGCCACCGTACATGAAGTAGCGCATCAGCAGGTCCTCCTCCTGGGTATCCAGGCGGGCCTGCAGGGCGCGGATCTGCTGGCGAGAGCGCTCGGCCTCGCTGTCGAGTTCCTGGTTGCGCGCCTCGAGATCGGCGATGCGCTGTTCGCGGGTCTGCAGCGTCTCCTGGGTGGAAGCCACGCGCTCCTCCCAGGTCTCGTTGATGCCGTCGAGCTCCTGGGTGAGTTCCTCGACCTGCTCCTCAAGCTCGGGAAGCTGCTCGCGGGCACTCTGGGTCTGCTGCAGCTCGCTGCTCAGTACCCAGACCGCATCGCCGCCGCTGCCGCGCACGCGGGTGTAGTCACCGCTTTGCTCGAGCACTTCCACCTGCTCGCCGGCGTTGAGCGTTCCCACGATCCGATAGCCATCGGTGGGGCCGCTGCGCACGAAGGTGCTCAGCTCCTCGCTGACCCACGCCTGGTTATCGGTCTGGGCGAAGGCCGAAAGACTCACCGCGCTCATCAAAAGCCCCGCACCGGCGAGACAACCACTTAAACGACGCTTTTTTTCTTGCATGACTCAAAGTCCTGATCATTGACACATGCGCTCATCACGACCGCGCGCGAAACGCGCAACGCTCGAGCGCCTACCCTTCTCCCCGAGGGGGAAGCGGAAAGGGACGGGGAAACTCCGCGACACGGGTGTCGCTCTTGACGACCTTCAGCGGGCCTTCGCGCTCGACCTCGTCGATGCGCACGATGGCGTTGAGCGGCAGGTAGCTACGCTTGACACCGTCGAAGGTGCGCTGCAGCTTCTCGGCGCCCGGGTCCACCACCACCCGTGAAGCATCGTCGAAGACAAACTCCTCGACTTCAATAAAGCCCCAGAGTTCGCTTTGAAAGATTTCTCTGACGTATAGATCCCACACCTCACCCTGCTGGTGAACCACTACCCGGTAGATCGGCTTGGCCGCCATCTTGGCCTTGTCCTCTTGCCATGTGAAGGTCATAACCCGCCCTCTAGCCTACCATACTCTGCTGCCCGCCCTTCACTGTCGCATGCCTTGCACGCCAGGCCGCCCTGCCTGCCGGAAGCGCCCGACTTTCGTGTATAATCCCGGCCGAGGCGACAGCCCTCGAGAAATCCCCATGCGAGCGACCCTCGCGATGGCCCGCTTCCTTACCGATGCCCGGTGTGACATGACACGACTCGACCAGCTGCTGACAAGCCTGGGGCTCGCCGATTCCCGCACTCGCGCCCAGCGCCTGATTCGCAACGGCCGGGTGCGCCTGGCAGACGGCACGCCGCTCACCAAGGCCTCGGAGAAGTGGCCGGCCGACACCCGTTTCGTCATCGAAGACGACCCGGAGGAGCGCTACGTGTCCCGCGCCGGGCTCAAGCTCGAAGGCGTGCTCGATGCGCTCGGGATGCGCCTGGACGACGTGGGCGTGCTCGATGTCGGCCAGTCCACCGGCGGCTTCACCGACTGCGCGCTGCGCTTCGGTGCCCGCCACGTGATCGGCGTGGAGGTGGGTCACGGCCAGCTCGCCCCTGTTCTTCGCGAGGACCCTCGCGTGACCTGCCTGGAAGGGCTCAATGCCCGCGCGATGAGTCAGAGCGAAGTACTTGCGCGCGCCCTTGCCGAGCGCCCGGTCGAGCTTGCGGTGATGGACGTCTCGTTCATCTCCCAAACGCTGATCATCCCCGAGATCGCCGCGCTGCTGCCGCCGGGCGGAAGGCTGCTGTCGCTGGTCAAGCCGCAGTTCGAGCTCGACCCTAGGGCGCTCGACAAGCGCGGCGTGGTCAAGAACCCGGCCCGCTTCGACGCGGTGAAGGCGCTCGTGGTCGGCGTGTGCCGCGACCACGGCCTGACAGTGTCCCACTGGCAGGAGAGTTCGATCACCGGCGGCGACGGCAACCGGGAGTTCCTGCTGCTGGCGACCAAGGCCCGCTAGCCCAGCGACGCCGGCGGCAGCTCCTTGGCCGTTTGCACCTTGACCGGCTCGGAGTCGTCGCGGTGCAGCCACACGTCCATCTGCTCGAAGGCAATACGAATGCCCGCCTCGCGCAGAAGCTCCTCCACCCGGCAGTTCACCTCATCGGCGGCGAAGAGCCGGTCGACCAGGTCGTTGACGAAGATGCGCAGCTCGAAATTGAGGCTGTGCGGGCCGTAGCTTACGCAGAACACCTGCGGCTCCGGGTCGGCCAGAACGCGGGCGTTCTCGTCGGCGGCCTGGCGCAGGAGCTGGTGCACACGGGCCAGGTCCGAGCCGTGGGCCACGCCGAAGGTGAGCACCACCCGCGTCACGTTGTCGGACAGCGACCAGTTGATCAACTGATCGGTGACGAAGGTCTTGTTGGGGATGATGATCTCCTTGCGGTCGAAGTCGGTCACCGTGGTGGCGCGGATGCGAATCCGGCTGACGGTGCCGTGCAGGTTGCCGAGCGTGATGGTGTCGCCGATGCGGATCGGCCGCTCGAACAGGATGATCAGCCCCGAGATGAAGTTGGCGAATATCTCCTGCAAGCCGAAGCCGAGCCCCACGCTGAGCGCGGCCACCAGCCACTGCAGCTTGTCCCAGGAGACACCGAGGCTCGCCAGCGCCATGACGATACCGGAGCCCACGATGGTATAGGACAAGAGCGAGGTGATCGCGTAGGCGCTGCCCTGCTTGAGCGACAGCCGCGAGAGCACCATCACCTCCAGAAGCCCCGGCAGGTTGCGCGCCATGATGAACATCACCGCCACCACCAAAAGCGCCGTGAACACGTCGGTGAGCGACAGCGCACTGCCGACCAGGTCGCCGTCCTCGGCGTCCCATAGCGAGACCTGGTCGAGGTACCCGAGGACGGTCAGAAGATCCGACCACACCAGGTACAAGAGTGCGAGAAAGGCGATCAGCAGAATCAGCTTGGAAAGGCGCAGCGACTGGATGTTGATCTTCTCCATGTCCAGCGGCGGCTCCTCGACCACCTCGAGCCCGCCCTCGGCGCCCTCCTGCACCTGGGCGCGGCGACGCGCCAGCGCCCGGCGGTAGGCCAGCCGACGCGCGGCCACGGCCAGGCTTCGCACCACCGTCGCCTCGACGATGATCCAGAGCCCCAGGATGTAGAGCGTGATGGCGAAGCGCCCCACCAGGCGCAGCGCGGTGTACTCGTACCCCCAGGCGACCAGCCCGGCCAGCACCAGCGGCACCGCGGCGATGGAGAGCCCCAGCAGCAGCCGAAACAGGCGCACGCCGAAAAACGGCACGTGGGCGAGGATCAGCTTGGCGAGCCACGCGCTCATGGCGCACAGCGCCAGGAAGAACAGCCCCAGCGCCACCGGGTACTGGGCCAGCGGCGTCTGCATGGGCGCCGACAGCGTAGCGATGAACACCACCAGCGACAGCGCCATGCCGAGCCCGCCCAGCAGTTTTCTGAGCATGGCGTTGTAGCCTGGCGACCAGGTGAAGTGCCGTTCGGCAACGCCGTCGGGAACCAGGAGCCGCCTCCCCCAGGCGATCGCTCCCCAACTGAGCGCCAGTTGCAGGAAGGCCATCGCCAGGCTCGTCGCGCGAGGGTCCTCGGTGGCATTGAGGCCAACGCCCACCCCGGCCAGCACCAGCGGCCCGGGGATCGCCAGCAGCGCGTTGAGCAGCACCGCCTTGGGCGTATGGCCCTGGGTGTCGCTCTTGAGCCGGCCGATCTGGGAGTGGATCAGCGCCAGGCGCGCCTTGATGCGCGGGCGAAGCCAGGTCAGCAGCAGGCTGATCAGCACCAGCGGCGCGCCGGCCAGCACGTCCCAGGAGAGCCACGGCCAGCGGGTGGGCAACAGACTTCGCCATTCGCCTTCGCGCCACTCGTTTTGCAGGTTGGCGGGCAGTTGCCGGAGCCAGGCGATGTCGAGCGGGCGACTGTTGGCGACCCAGAAGAGCTGCTCGTCGATGGTGGTGCGCAGGCTGCGGGTGATGTCGAGAAGCTGCTGCTGGTTGAGCTGCAGCTCGATGGCAGCGCTCAAGAGCTCGCCGTAGGCCTGTTCGAGCTGCTCGACCAGCTCCCGGCGCGACTGGTAGAGCCGCGAGAGCGAGTCGACCAGCGCCGGGGTGACCTCCACCCCGGCCTCCTCCAGGCGCTGGGTGGCCAGCCGCTCGCCCTGGCGCAGCTGGTCGCGCTGGCGAATCAGGTCGAACTGCTTCAGGCGCAGGTCGGCGATCTCGTCCTGCAGGTCGCGCCGGGGGGCGATGCTGGGCAGCGACTGGCGCTGCTCGGTGAGAATGCGCGACAAGAGCTGGCTGCCGCGAATGGCGTCGAGCTGCTCGTTGAGGCTGCGCTGGAGCTGGCGCACGTGGTCGAGCTGGCGCTGCGCCTCGATGTTCTCGCGCACGATGCCGTTGGCGCGATCGGTGGCGCGCAGAAGCTCGAGACTCAACGACTGGTTGATCTCCTGGGCGCGCAGTACCACCGGGTGGCCCTCGGCGATCAGCGGATCGTCCCGGGCGGCGTCGGCGATCGCCTGTTCCGACGCCAGGCGGCGCTGGCGATCGATGGCGCCCTGCAAGAGGTTGAGAAGCTGCTCCTGCTCGTCGATCTGCAGCGACAGCAGGTCGCGGCGCTGCTGGGCGAGCTCGCGCAGGCGACTGTTGGCACTCAGTTCGCGCTGGTTGAGCATCACTTCGCGCTCGGCCACCGCCCGGTCGAGGCGCAGCTGGATCAGGTTGGCGTCGTTCTGGGCGGAGAGCTGGCGGTCGGCTACCCGCTGCTCGCGCTCGTCGACCTCGCGGCGCAGGTTCTCGCTGCGCTGCAGGGCATCGGAGATGGCCTGCTGGGCACGCTCGGGCAGGGTCTGGGCGGCGAGCAGCTGGGAGCTGGCGTCGGCCAGTTGACTCTGCAGTTGCTGCAGCGTCACCACCGCGTCGGCCTGGCGGCTTTCCAGGCTCTCGAGTGGCGTGTCGCTCAGATCCTCGACGTTGAGCGCCTGGCGCTCCTGCTCGGCGTCGTCGAGTTCGCGCTCGAGGCGCAAAAGCAGTTCCGGGGCGTTGGCGATGCGCTGCTCGAGCGAGGCCAGGCGCTCTTCCATGCCCTCGAGGCGTTCGTAGCTGTCCAGCGCCGACTCGATCGCCTCCTGGTCGCGCTGCTGGGCGGGCGTGAGCTCGGCCTCGGCGGTTTCCAGGGCGTCCAGGCGTTCGGCCAGCTCCTCCCGGGCAGGCACGCCCTCGACCTCGACGGCCAGGGCCGCCGGCACCGCTACCATCAGCGTGACCAGCACGCCCCACATCCACCGCCTCACCACATTCTTCACCACGTCGTGTATGCCTCACTGGCTGCGTGCACCGCTGCAACGGCGACATTGTCGGAGGTAATCGGCGCTTTCGCAATCAGCAGTGGTTGACTTAAACGGCCAGCCTGTATAGAAAGCCCTGTTGATTCCCCCTTCTACCTTCGCGAGCCCTCCCCATGGTCACCCGACACCGGTTACTAGCAGCTCTTTTCGTGTTTGTCGGCACCACGCCGATGGCGTCGAACGCCCTGGCACAGTCAGCGGACACCCAGGAAGCCATCGAGGCCCGCATTCGCGCGCTCAACGTCGAGCTCTACCAGCTTCGCGAGCAGCTCCAGCAGATCGAGGCACCAGAGCAGAGCGCCGCCGGCATTCCCGCCGAGCCCCTGCCCGAAGAGGCCGCGCTGGTGGATCTCAACGAGCGCCGCCTGCTCGAACAGGAGTCCACGCGCAACCCGTTCGCGATCACCACGCACCGTACCAACTACATCTTCCCGTTCAGCTACAACAACAAGGTCAACGAGCAGAACTTTCGCGAGATCACCGACGAGAACGGTCCGGACAACGTCGAGGTGAAGTTCCAGTTCAGCGCCAAGTTCAACCTGGTGGAGGATCTGTTCGGCGACGTGGGCGACGTCTACTTCGGCTATACCCAGCGCAGCTGGTGGCAGGCGTACAACACCGACGCCTCCTCGCCCTTTCGTGAAACCAACTACGAGCCCGAGATCTTCATCGATTTCGACAACGCCTGGACGGCGCTTGGCTGGGTGAACACGCGCAACCGCGTCGCCTTCAACCACCAGTCTAACGGCCGCTCCGACCCGCTGTCGCGCAGCTGGAACCGGGTCTACCTGGAGAGTACCTTCCAGCGCGGCGACTGGGCCCTGACGCTGGCGCCCCACTGGCGCGTGCCGGAATCCGACGGCAGCGACGACAACCCGGACATCGAGCGCTACATGGGCTACGGCGACATCCGCGTGGCCAAGCGGCTCAATGGCAACCACGAGATCGCCACCCAGTTTCGCGGCAACCCCTCTGCCGGCAACTACGGCACCCAGGTGGACTACAGCTGGCCGGCGTTCACCAATCTTCGCGCCCACCTGCAGTACTACTACGGGTACGGCGAGAGCATGATCGACTACGACAACCGCGTCCACCGGTTGAGCATCGGTTTCAGCCTCAACCCGATGTTCAGCGCCACCGGTCTCGACCGGTAGGACGCCGAGTTGTCTATTCGACGATGACTGCTATGCTGGATAGGGTCATCATTTCATTCACCCGTCAAAGGAAGACAACATGGCTAAGCGCAACTCCGATAGTTCCACACGTGCCGATCAACTCAAGAACGACCTGCGTTATCTGAGCGAGACCGTGGAAGAGCTGGTCAGTGCCACATCGAAGGATGCCAGCGGTGAAATGCGCGGCCTGCGCGAGCGCGCCGAACGTCGCCTGAAAGAGACCCGCTCCCGCCTGGAAGCCGCCGGCGAGAGCCTCTACGAAGACACGCGTGATTCGCTCTCCCAGCAGGTCGACTGCTGCGACCGCTACGTACGCGAGAACCCCTGGACGAGTCTGGGCATCGGCGCCGCCGCCGGCCTGGTAGCGGGTCTGCTGCTCGGTCGCCGCTAATGGCCTTGGGCCCTACCCAACGCGTATTCTCTGCCGCCAAACGCCTGCTGAAGTCACTGGTTGCCAACAGTGAAACCCGCCTGCGTTTGGCGGTTCTCGAACTCGAGGAGGAACGCGCTCGTCTTCTGGTTCTTTTCATGCTGGCAGGTGCCAGTCTGCTGCTTCTGTTGCTGGGTATCGCGACCCTGACCGCACTGGTCATCGTCTACTTCTGGGATACCTATCGCATCACCGCCATCGCCATCAGTGCAGGCGCGCTCATCTTCATGAGCCTTCTACTGGCCGTGATCGCCCTTCGTCAGGCGAAGAGCCATACGCTGTTGAAGGAGACACTCAAGCAGCTGGCAGCGGATCGGGCTCTTCTGGAGGCCAACGATCATGACTACCCCGCAAAGTGACGTGAAGCCCAGCCGTGCCGAACGCAAGGCGGCGCTGCTCGCCGAGCTCGAGCGCCAGCGGGTCGATATCCTGGTCGACAGCGACTACCTGCTCCAGGCCGCCGCTCCGCTCGAAAACGGCTGGGGCCGCTTGAAGCTGCCGCTCTACGCCGTGGGAGGCATTGCGGCCTGGCGTATACTGCGTCATCCCGGCGGCGCCATGGCGGCGGGTCGCAAGGCATTGGCAGGCTACATGCTGTTTCGCAAGTTCAAGCTGCTGGCCAAGATCGCCACCTGAACGAGGGCGCGGTTCTCGCGCCCTTCTCCTCGACTTGACGTCTTCTTCTCTTACAGCGCCTGCGCGCAAGCCACCGCGCTCGACCACGCCCACTGAAAGTTGTAGCCCCCCAGGCGGCCGGTCACGTCCAGCACTTCCCCGATGAACCGCAGCTGCGGCATGCCCTTGACCTCGAACGTCTTCGACGAGATCGCATCGGTGTCGATGCCCCCCATGGTCACCTCGGCGGTGCGCCACCCTTCGGTGCCCGAGGGCTTGAGCGTCCAGGCGTTGAGCCGCTCGGCCCACTCCTCGAGCGCCTCGTTCGAAAGCTGGGCCAGCGGCACCTGGGTGTGCGCCTCGGGATACCATTCGATCAGCGCCTGGGCGAGGCGCTTGGGAAACTGCTCGCCGAGCCAGGTCGCGAGCAGGCGTTTGGGCGTCTGGGCGCGCGCCTCGAACAACAGCTCCCGCGCCGAGCGTTTCGGCAGCAGGTCGATGGTGAGCGCCTCGCCCGGCTCCCAGACGCTCGAGATCTGCAGCATCGCAGGCCCCGACAGCCCCCGATGGGTGAAGAGCATCGGCTCGGTGAAGCCCTGGCCGCCATGCTCGACGCTCACCGGCACGCTGACCCCGGAGAGCGCACTCGCCCTTGCCTTCCAGCCATCGCTCAGGGTGAGCGGCACGAGCCCCGGGCGGGTCGGCAACACCTCGAGGCCGAACTGGCGGGCGATCTCGTAGCCGAAGCCGCTCGCGCCCAGGGTGGGAATCGAAAGCCCCCCGGTGGCGACCACCAGCGCGCCGGCATCGATACGCCCGAGAGAGGTTTCAAGGCGCATGCCCTGGCCTGCTCGCTCCACCCGCGTGATGCGGGTCTCGAGCGACACCTCGACACCCGCCCACTCGCACTCGGTCAGAAGCAGCCTGACCATCTCCTTGGCGGAGTCGGCGCAGAACAGCTGGCCCGGCGCCTTCTCCACGTACGCAAGGCCGTGGCGCTCGACCAGCTCGACGAAGTGCTCCGGGCGGTAGCGCTTGAGCGCGGAGATGCAGAAGTGCGGGTTCTGGGAGTAGAAGTGGCGCGGCGCGGTATCCAGGTTGGTGAAGTTGCAGCGCCCGCCGCCGGACATGAGTATCTTCTTGCCCGCCTTGTTGGCATGATCGAGCACCAGCACGCGCTTGCCCGCATAGCCTGCCTGGGCGGCGCACATGAGCCCTGCGGCTCCCGCGCCAATGATCACGACATCGAATACCATGCGGCGCCCCTCGATTCACTATAAAGTCGTGCATTCTAGCAAAGTCCACGGGGGCGATGCTCCCGCGCGGCGTTGCATTAAACGCCGCATTGCCCGACCCTGCGACCTTTCGCCCATGCCCGCTCGCCGACCGAGACGCCTATGCCCACGTTGATCCGCCCTTTCGGGGCGCTGTTGCTCCTGCTCTGCCCGCTGGCCTTCGCCCAGCCGCTGCCCGGCGTGATCGCAAGCCTCGCCGAACGCGCTCCCTGGTCGGACCCGCTCGAGGCACTGGGCACCCTGAGCGCCGACGAGAGCGTGACGCTGTCGGCCACGGTGACCAAGACCGTCGCCGAGATCAACTTCGCCGACGGCGAGCAGGTCGAGCGCGGGCGGCTGTTGTTCCGCCTCGAGGATGGCGAGGAGCAGGCTCTCTTGCGCGCCGCCGAGGCTCTGAGCGCCGAGCGCGCCAACGTGCTGGGGCGCGTCTCCCAGCTTCAGGATCGCAACCTGGCCGCCCGCGCCGACGTGGAAGACCGCCAGGCCCAGCTCGACCAGGCGCGCGCCCAGGTCCAGGCCCAGCAGGCGCGGCTTGCCAACTACCGTATTCGCGCGCCGTTCAGCGGCCGGGTCGGGTTTCGCGAAGTGAGCGTGGGCACGCTCGTCACGCCCGGCACGGCCCTGGTCACCCTCGACAAGCTCGACGTCATGAAGCTCGATTTCAGCGTGCCGGAGGTCTTTCTCGGCCGGCTGTCGCCGGGGCTTGCCCTGAGTGCCACCAGCGTCGCCTTCCCCGACGAGGTCTTCAGCGGCGAGATCGCCACCCTCGGCACGCGCATCGATCCGGTCACGCGCAGCGTCGAGGTGCGTGCGCTCATCGACAACCCGGGCCTGCGCCTGCGCCCGGGTCTGCTGATGGAAGTGATCGTCCAGCAGCGCCTGCGCGACGCCGTGGTGGTGCCCGAGGCGGCGCTGGAGCCCAGCGGCGACCGCCACTACGTGATGGTGGTTCACGAAGAGGACAATGGCCACCGCCTGGAACAGCGCTCGGTGATGATCGGCGAGCGCCGCCACGGCGAGGTGGAAGTCCTCGAAGGATTGGACGAGGGCGAACTCGTCGTGGTCCACGGGCTGCAGCTCGCCCGGGACGACCTGGCGGTGCGTCTGCTCGGCGTGATGGACGACCACACCGGCGTGCGCGAGATCCTGGAGGCCCACCGCTGATGCGTCTCTCGGACATTTCGGTCCAGCGCCCGGTGCTGGCCCTGGTGATCGCCGCATTGATCGTCGCCTTCGGGCTGCTGGCCCTCGACCGCCTGCCGCTGCAGGAGTACCCCACCGTCGACCCGCCCATCGTCAGCATCGACACCCGCTACCCGGGCGCCTCGGCGAGCGTGGTGGAAACCCGCATCACCCAGGTGCTCGAGGATCGCATCGCCGGCGTCGAGGGCATCGAGCTGATCACCTCGCAAAGCGAGGATGGCCGCTCGCGCATCGAGATCGAGTTCGCCATCACCATGGATATCGACTCCGCGGCCAACGACGTGCGCGACCGCATCTCCGGCGCCTTGCGCAACCTGCCGGACGACGCCGACAACCCGGAAGTCACCAAGGCAGACAGCAGCGAGGAGATCGTCGTCTGGCTGAGCCTCTCCGGGGCGAACTACTCGATGACCGAGCTCACCGACTACGCCAACCGCTACCTGGTCGACAGCCTGTCGGTACAGCCCGGGGTGGCCCGCGTACGGGTGGGCGGCGGGCGCGACTACGCCATGCGCGTGTGGCTCGACCGCAACGCCCTGGCCGCGCGGGGCCTGACCGTGGGCGACATCGAGGATGTCCTGCGCGCCGAGAACGTGGAGCTTCCGGCCGGGTCGCTGCAGTCCGAAGATCGCCAGTTCATCGTGCGCCTGCCGCGCGCCTTCGCCACCGCCGACGACTTCAAGCGTCTCGCGCTGGATCAGGGCGCGCGCGGGGAGCTCGTGCGCCTGGCCGACGTGGCCCGGGTCGAGGTCGGCGCGGTGGAGGATCGCTCGGTGTTTCGCGCCAACGGCGTGCCCATGGTCGGCCTTGGCATCATCATGCAGTCCACGGCGAACGTGCTGGCGCTTTCCGAGGCGGTGCAGGAAGAGCTTGGCCGCCTGCAGCAGACGCTGCCGGAAGGCATGGCGCTGGCGCTCGACTATGACGCTTCGCTGTTCGTCTCCGGGGCCATCGAACAGGTGGTGAGCACGCTGTTCGTCAGCATGATGCTGGTCGTGGTGGTGATCTTCCTGTTCCTGGGCAATTTCCGCACCACGCTGGTGCCCGCCGTGACCGTGCCGATCGCCGTCATCGGCGCCTTCACGGCGCTGGCGGTGATGAACTTCTCGATCAATCTCTTGACCCTGCTGGCACTGGTACTGGCGATCGGGCTGATCGTCGACGATGCCATCGTGGTGCTCGAGAACATCAACCGGCGCATGCATGACTATGGCGAGACGCCGCTGGTCGCCGCCTATCGCGGTACCCGCCAGATCGGCTTCGCGGTGATCGCCACCACCCTGGTACTGGTGGCGGTGTTCGTGCCGCTGAGCATGCTCCAGGGCGATATCGGCAGGCTGTTCTCGGAGTTCGCCCTGACCATGGCCGCGGCGGTGGTGTTCTCGACGCTTCTGGCGCTGACCCTCACCCCGATGATGGCCTCGAAGATCTTGAAGCCCGGCATGCACGATGGCCGCATCGGGCGCGGTGTACAGCGCCTGCTGGGCGCCTCCCAGCGCCTCTATCGACGCGTGCTGATCAGAACGCTCGCGCTGCGCTGGCTGGTGGCGGCGCTGTTCGTCGGCCTGCTGGCGGCCACCGCCTGGCTCGCCATGGCCCTGCCGAGCGAATATACCCCTCAGGAGGATCGCGGCAATTTCATCGTGCTGGTCAACGGCCCGGAAGGCGCCACCTTCGAGTACATGATGGACTACATGGACGAGATCGAGGCGCGTCTGGCCCCCTTCGTCGAGCGAGGCGAGCTGAAGCGTGTGGTGGCGCGGGCGCCGCGCGGCTTCGGCAATATCGAGAACTTCAACAGCGGCTTCTTCATCATCGACATGGTCGACTGGGGCAGTCGTCGCAGTGCCTGGGAGATCATGGGAGACGTCCGCGAGACGCTGACCACCCTGCCCGGCGTCCAGGCGTTCCCGGTGATGCGCCAGGGCTTCGGCCAGCGCACCCAGAAACCCGTCCAGTTCGTGATCGGCGGCGGCTCTTATGAGCAGATCGCCCGCTGGCGGGACGTCATGATCGAGCACGTGCGCCGCGACAACCCGCGCCTGACGGCGCTCGAGAGCAATTACGACGAGACCCAGCCCCAGCTTCGCGTGGACATCGACTACGAGCGGGCAGCGGCGCTCGGGGTGACCGTCAGCGAGATCGGCCGCACCCTCGAAGTGCTGCTCGGCGGTCGCAACGTGACCCGCTACGTCGACGATGGCGAGGAGTACGACGTGATCCTCGAGGGCGATCGGGCGCGCCAGCAAAGCCCCCGGGCGCTGGACAACATCCAGGTACGCTCGATCCGAAGCGGCGCCCTGGTGCCGCTGTCGAGCCTGGTGACCCTCACCGATTTCGCCGGCGCCAGCACGCTCAACCGCTTCGACCGGGTACGCGCGATCACGCTGGAGGCCAACCTGGCCGATGGCTACCCGCTGGGCGAGGCGCTGGCCTACCTGCAGCAAAGCGCCGATACGCTGCTGCCCGAGGCCGCCCAGACGAGCTTCGCCGGCCCCTCGCGGGATTTCCAGCAGGCCAGCGGCGCCACCGCCTTCCTGCTGGTGCTCGGGGCGGTGGTGGTGTTTCTGGTGCTCGCCGCCCAGTTCGAGAGCCTGGTGCACCCGCTGGTGATCATGCTGACGGTGCCGCTGGCCATGAGCGGGGCGCTGCTGGCGCTGCTGTTGAGCGGGCAGTCGCTCAACATCTACAGCCAGGTGGGGCTGGTGCTGCTGATCGGCCTGGCGGCGAAGAACGGCATCCTGATCGTCGAGTTCGTCAACCAGCTGCGCGACGAGGGTCTGGCGTTTCGTGACGCCCTCGTCGAGGCATCGGTGACGCGCCTGCGCCCGATCCTCATGACCGCGATCACCACCATGGCCGGCGCCATCCCGCTGATCGTCTCGAGCGGCCCGGGGGCGGAGTCGCGGCTGGTCATCGGTACCGTGATCATGGCCGGGGTCGCCGCGGCGACGCTGTTCACGCTTCTGGTGGTGCCGGTGGCCTACGACCTGCTCGCCCGGCGTACCGGCTCGCCCGGCGCGGTCAAGCGTCGGCTGGAGGAGGAGATGGCGCGCAGTGATGCACGCTGAAACGCAAGGAGCGCCCGAAGGCGCTCCTCGTGACTCGCTCGAAACGCTCAGCCGCAGTCGCCGACGCGCTCGCCCTCGATCGAGGTGTTCATGGTGAGCTCGCCCATCGGTGACTCGGTCAGAATCGACACGTCGCCGTCGATGCGCTCGCCCATGAAACGCATCTCGCCTTCGATGGTGGCCTGGCCGCCCTCGGCGCTGCACGCCATGCTGTAACTGATGCCGTCGGCGTTCATGTCCTGGCTGAGAAGCTCGCAGCCCTGCTCCTCCTCGATCAGCCCGAAGGAGTCGCTGTCGAGCTCTTCCTGGGTGATGCACTGACGCTCGGTTTCGGTCTGATCGGGAATGTCCATGTCGCCGCTGATGCGGGTGACGCTGACGAATTCCCACTCGCCCGGGGTGACGTTGGGCGTATCCGCCAGGGCGACCATCGGGACGGCCAGAGCGGCCGCAACTGCCATGTAACGTATCATCATCGTTCTCTTTGATTGCTGGGAAGAAAGACCCGCCCTCATCCTACCCGATTCCGCCCCTCGGTGTCCGCATCCGCTCTGCTACACTCAATGACAATCATCTCACTGCCTGGAGAACCCGCCATGGACGACGATGCCTTGATCGAGCACGCCTTCGACTGCCCCTACTGCGGCACCCCGCTCACCTTCGTCATCGATACCTCCCAGGGCAGCCATACCACCTGGGAGGATTGCCACCGCTGCTGCGCGCCGATCCAGGTACAGGTGGTGCTTTCGCCGATGACCGGCGAGATAGAGGCCATCACCACCGGGCGCGACGACGACGTGCTGTGAACTATTCGCCGTCGCCCGCCTGGTGAATCAGCGCCAGGCGACGCTTTTCGCTTCGACGCATGACGTACCAGGCCAGGAGGGTGGCCAGCGACACCACCAGGATGATCAGCGTGGCCAGCGCGTTGATCTTCGGCGAGACGCCCAGGCGCACCGAGGAGAACACCACCATCGGCAGCGTGTTGGCCCCGGGGCCGGAGACGAAGCTCGCGATCACCAGGTCATCCAGCGACAGCGTGAAGGCCAGAAGCCACCCGGCGACCAGCGCCGGCGAGATCACCGGCAGCGTGATGCTGAAGAACGTCTTGAGCGGCGGCGAGCCCAGATCCATCGCCGCCTCCTCGATCGAGCGGTCCATCTCGCGCAGGCGCGCGGCGACCACCAC
>NZ_JAMZBD010000013.1:0-16666 GCF_024158685.1 Halomonas sp. 707D4
AGCCACAGCCGACGTCCAGCACCGTCTGCCCATCGAGCTCGCCATCGACGGCCAGGCCGTCGAGCCACTCGAGGCACAGCGCGGTGGTGGCGTGGGTGCCGGTGCCGAAGGCAAGTCCCGGGTCGAGAATGAGGTTGACCGCGTCCGCTTCCGGCGGCTCGATCCAGCTGGGCACGATCCACAGCCGCTGGCCCATCTTGAGCGGGGCGAAGTCGTCCATCCATTCGCGTTCCCAGTCGCGATCGGCGAGCAGCTCGTACTCGATGGTGGGGCAGGGCTCGCCGGGAACCTGTTCCGCCCAGGCGGCCTCGATGCGCGACAGCATCGCATCGATACCTTCGAGGTCGTCATAGAGCCCGGTGAGGATGGTCTCCTGCCAGAGCGGGGTGGTGCCACGGTCGGGCTCGAACACCGGATCGTCCTCGGCGTCCTGCAGGCCGATGGCGGTGGCGCCTTCTTCGAGCAGAAGCTCTTCGAGCGGTTCCGCCTGTTCCGGCGCGACGTGGGCGCGAAGCTGTAGCCAGGGCATGGCACTCTCCGAAAATGAGGGTGAAAACGCCGACGGGGTGGCCAGGCCACCCCGTCGAGGTCGTGATCGTGAAAGAATCAGCTGGCGAGCTTCTTCTCGAGGTAGTGGATGTTGACACCACCCTGGCGGAAGTAGCTGTCGCGTACCAGATCCTTCTGCAGATCGATGTTGGTCTTGATGCCTTCGACCAGCAGCTCGTCGAGCGCATTGCGCATGCGCGTCAACGCGATGTCGCGGCTGGCACCCCAGGTGATCAACTTGCCGATCAGCGAGTCGTAGTGCGGCGGTACGCTGTAACCGGTGTACATGTGCGAATCCATGCGCACGCCAAGACCTCCGGGGGCGTGGAACAGCGTGACCTTGCCAGGCGAGGGCATGAAGGTGCGCGCGTCCTCGGCGTTGATGCGGCACTCGAAGGCGTGACCGTCGAGCTTGACGTCTTCCTGGCGGATCGACAGCGGAAGCCCGGCGGCGATGCGCAGCTGCTCCTTGACGATGTCAACGCCGGTGACCATTTCGGTGACCGGGTGCTCGACCTGCACGCGGGTGTTCATCTCGATGAAGAAGAACTCGCCGTCCTCGTAGAGGAACTCGAAGGTGCCGGCGCCGCGGTAGTTGATCTCGATGCACGCCTCGCGGCAGGCTTCGAGCACCTTGGCACGGGCCTCGGGGTCGAGTCCCGGCGCCGGCGCTTCTTCCAGGACCTTCTGGTGACGACGCTGCAGCGAGCAGTCGCGATCATAGAGGTGGATGGCGTTGCCCTGGCCATCGGCCAGCACCTGGACTTCCACGTGGCGCGGCTTCTCGAGGAACTTCTCCATGTACACGGTGCCATCGCCGAAGGCGGCGTGGGCTTCGGTGCGGGTCACGGTGATCGCCGACAGCAGATGCCCTTCGGTGTGCACCACGCGCATGCCGCGACCGCCGCCGCCGGCAGCGGCCTTGATGATCACCGGGTAGCCGATGCGTTGGGCGGTGGCGAGGTTGGTGGCATCGTCGTCGCCCAGCGGGCCGTCGGAGCCGGGAACGGTCGGCACGCCCGCCGCTTTCATCGCCTCGATCGCGCTGACCTTGTCGCCCATCAGGCGAATGGTCTCGGCGCGCGGGCCGATGAAGGTGAAGCCCGAGCGCTCGACCTGTTCGGCGAAGTTGGCATTCTCGGACAGGAAGCCGTAGCCGGGGTGTATGGCGCTCGAATCGGTGACTTCCGCGGCGCTGATCAGCGCGGGAATGTTGAGGTAGGACTGGGCCGACGGTGCCGGCCCGATGCAGACCGCTTCGTCGGCCAGGCGCACGTGCATCAGGTCGCGGTCGGCCTTGGAGTGCACCGCGACGGTCTTGATCCCTAGCTCTTTACAGGCGCGTAGAATGCGCAGGGCAATCTCGCCGCGGTTCGCGATAAGTACCTTGTCCAGCATGGGAGAATCCACCCGTTTTGAAATGAAAGAGTTAAGCGATGACGACCATGGGCTGGTCGAACTCCACCGGCTCGCCGTCTTCCACCAGGATGGCCTCTACCACGCCGTCGCGATCGGCTTCGATCTGGTTCATCATTTTCATGGCTTCGACGATGCACACGGTATCGCCACGCTTCACGGTATCGCCCACTTCGACGAAGGACTTCGCACCCGGCGCCGGGCTGCGGTAGAAGGTGCCGACCATCGGCGAGTTCACCGCTTCACCGCGGAAGCTGGTGGTCGGTGCTTCGGCTGCTGCATCGGCGCTTGCCGCAGGAGCGGCGGCGGCCGGTGCGGGCTGTGCAGGTGCGCCGTAGCCGTAGTGCGGCATGGGCTGGGGCTGCCAGGTCGATCCATCGGGATGACGGCTGATGCGCACCGACTCCTCGCCTTCCTGAATCTCGATCTCGCTGATGTTGGATTCTTCGAGCAGCTCGATGAGTTTTTTGACCTTGCGAATATCCATGGAGTGGGCCCCGGTAATGGTGAATGGCTCAAAGGGAGTCGCATCGCGTCTGAAACGGACGTTCAAGAGCGCAGTAAACCGTGCGGTAAAATTGACAGAAAGCTGCACGTTGACGAACGTTGAGCGCTTGGCGACCGTAAAAACGTCTGTTTGCACTATGGAGGCGGAGTTTGCCGAAAAACCCACGTGTTGTCCAGTATCGGCCGCCCCTGAGCGCCGACGGTCTGTCGATGAGGGTCAAACGCCCTGTTCGCCGCGAACGTAGCGCTTGAGCGAGTCGAGGTGGGCGGCGAGCGCCTCGGCGTCCACCTCGCCCTGAATGCGCGCAGCGCGCACCTCGCGCTCGCCCTCGAAGAACAGCAGGCTCGGCGGGCCGAAAAGCTCGAAGGCCTGCAATGCCGCGCGGCTCTGCGCCGTGGTGTCGGTCACGTCGACGGCGATGAGCGTCACGTCGTCGAGCGCCTCGACAACGCGCGGGTCGGGATAAACGTCGCGCTCCATCAGCTTGCAGGAGATGCACCACTGCGCGGTGAAATGGACGAAGGCGAGCCCCCCGTCGGTGCGCGAAAGCGCCTGCTCGAGCCCCTCGAGACCGTCGACGGTCTCGAACGCCAGCGCGCGGGTCGGCTCGGCAGTAGAGGGAGTGAAGCCCTGTAGCGGCCGCAGCGGATCGCCTGCGCCCTGGGCCGCGCCGAAGACCAGCGCCACGCCCCAGGCGAGCAGCATCACGCCCAGCGTCTGGCGTGCCCGTGCGGCATTCGATGACGCCCTGGAGGTGAGCGCCCCGAGGGCCAGGGCGGCCTTGATGGCCAGCGCCGCCCAGAGCAGCAGCGCCACCGGCGGCGCGACCAGACGCTCGATCATCCAGATCGCCACGCCGAACATCAGCAGGGCAAAGGCGACCTTCACACCGTTCATCCAGGCGCCGGAGCGTGGCAGCAAGGTAGTACCGAAGGTGCCGGCGAGCAGCAGCGGCAGCCCCATGCCAAGACCCAGCGCCAGCAGTGCCGCGCCGCCGGCCAGGGCGTCGCCGGTACTCGAGATGAACACCAGCGCCCCCGCCAGGGGCGCGGTGACGCAGGGCGACACCACCAGCACCGACAAGGCGCCCGCCACGGCGAGCCCGAGCGGGCCGCTTTGCTGGGCGCGCGCCTGCCAGCGCTCGACGGTCGCGGCGAGCCGCGGCGAAAGGCGCAGGTCGAAGGCCCCCAGCATGGCGAACGCGAACAGCGTAAAGAGCACCGCGAAGCCGATCAGCACCGGCGGCGACTGGAGCCGCGCCTGCAGGTTGAGACCGGCCCCAAACAGTCCCATCAGCACGCCCACGACGGCGTAGGTTGCCGCCATGCCCAGCACGTAGCTCGACGAGAGCACGAAGGCGCGGGGGCGGCTGGGGTTCTGGCCGACGATGATCGCGGCCAGGATCGGTAGCATCGGCAGCACGCACGGGGTGAAGGTCAACCCCAGACCGGCCAGGAAGAAAAGGCCGAGCGTCAACGGCAGGCTCGCCTGGCCGATCAGCGCGCTGAACCGGCCATCCTCGCTTTGCGGCGCCGTGAAGGCCTCGGCGTTGCTTCCGCTGGAAGCGGTGGCGGCGGCGTTCGTTTCGTCTTCCCAGCCAGCGAAAGCGGCGGGCGCCGTGGTCTGTGCTGCTTCGAGGGTGATGGTTTCCGGCGGATAGCAAAGCCCTGCATCGGCGCAGCCTTGAAAGCGGAAGTCGAGACTGAGCGGGCCATCTTGCGGTGCGTCGAAGGGCGCCTCGAACACCAGCTGGTGGCGAAAGACGTAGGCATCACCGACGAACTCGTCGGTGATGTGCTCGCCTTGCGGGATGTTCAAGGCGCCGAGCTGTGCGTCTGCTCCTCGCTCGCCGCTCGGGTTCAGGTCGAGCTGATGGCGGTAGAGATAGTAGCCATCGTGGATCGTGACGCCGACGTAGACCCGCTCGCCGTCTTGCCAGGCCTGGCTCTGGAAGGCTTCATTGACGGGCAGGAAATCGGAGGATTGGCTCTGGGAGAACCACTGGGCCTGGGCAAGCAAGGGAAGCCCGAGCAGTAGCCACAGCAACATCAAGCGCTTGGTCGATAACACGGTAAATCCTTGGCGATCGTATCCTCGCCATCTTAACGCAGGCACCTTCGCTCGCGTAGCGGCTGCGGTGACGTGCCGCGCAGGCAGGCGGCTATAACGCAGGAAGGCCGCTCGCGGCGGCCTTCCTGCAGTAGATCGAATGTTACGCCTTCTGGTAGGCGGCAGCGGACTTCTCGATGGCCTTGCGCGCGGCGTCCACGCCTTCCCAGGACTCGACCTTCACCCACTTGCCTTTTTCGAGATCCTTGTAGTTCTCGAAGAAATGCGCGATCTGCTGACGCAGAAGCTCGGGCAGGTCGGTCACTTCCTGAACGTCGTCGTAGAGCGTGCTGAGTTTCGGGTGCGGCACGCACACGAGCTTGGCGTCTTCGCCGGCTTCGTCGGTCATGTTGAGGATGCCGACCGGGCGCGCGCGGATGATGCTGCCCGGCGCTACCGGGTGCGGAGTGACGACCAACGCATCGAGCGGGTCGCCGTCGTCGGCCAGGGTGTGTGGGATGAAGCCGTAGTTCGCCGGGTAGAACATCGGGGTCGCCATGAAGCGGTCAACCAGCAGGGCACCCATGTCCTTGTCGATCTCGTACTTGATGGGCGCGTGGTTGGCCGGAATCTCGATCGCAACAAAGATGTCGTTGGGCAGATCCTTACCAGCGGGGATGTTGTCGAAATTCATTTGAAGTCCTTAACTTGGCGTTTTGCGTGCGGGGTCTAAGCGGTTGATGTACTGCGTAATTGCGAGGAATTATACGAACAAGCCCGCTGGATTACCAATTCGGCGTCTTCTGCAGGCGCTTTTTTTGGCATCGCGGGGCGATGAGTGCGCTTCGCGACGCCACCGACTTTTGGCGGGGCATCGCAAGGCCGGTACAACGTGTATCATTGCACCCAACGCAAGGGCCGTCCGACACGGCCACGACCAGCCAGGGCCAAGGAGGACGAGTTGGCGCATGCACAGTTACTGATCAGCTACGGTCAGGCGTTTGTCGCCCCGGACCGGCGCAAGCATAGAAGCTCGATGTCGGTGCGCATACCGGAGTCGCCGCTGCTGTCGACCAAGGGCGCCTGCGCGGTGATCAGCGACTCCATCTCGCGCAACACCATGGCCAAGCAGGCCGGCGATCTGAGCGTGCGCGGCTTTCTGGCCGACTACTTCTCGACGCCGGAGCACTGGGACGTCAAGACGTCGGCAACCCGGGTGATGCTGGCGCTCAACAGCTGGTGCTACAGCCAGAGTCAGCACGTCAAGGAGGGGAGCTTCGTCTCCTCGATGTCTGCCATGGTGTTTCGCGGCCGCGACTCCTTCCTGTTCCACATGGGCGATACGCTGGTGTTTCGCCTGCGTGGCGCGGAGTTTGAGCAGCTCACCCGGGACCACGTCACCGATGTGGGCGGCTATCGCTACCCCTCCCGGGCGCTGGGTATGGATGGCAGCCTCGACATCGACTACACCCCCTTGCCGCTCAAGCAGGGTGACTTCTTCGTCTTCACCACCCAGGGCGTGCGCGGCACCCTGATGCCCTCGGACTATGTGCGCCTGATTCGCGCGAACGCCAGCGATCTCGACGCCGCCTGCGAGCGCCTGGCGGCGGAAGCCAAGCAGCGCGCCCAGGAGCGCGGCTACGGCGGCGACCAGTTCTGCTTCCAGATCCTGCGTATCGACGAGCTTCCCGAGGAGGCCGAAAGCGATCCGGCCCTGATCTACGGCGACCTGCCGATCCCGCCGGAGCTCTCCCCGGGCCAGCGCCTCGACGGCATGGAAGTCGAGCGGGTGCTGTCGCGCAATGCCCAGTCGAGGGTCTACAAGGTGCGCGACAGTCATACCGGCCGCACCATGGTGATGAAGGCGCCAAGCCCCGAGCTTTCGCTGAGAAACGCCTACCTGGAGCATTTCCTGCTCCAGCAGTGGGTGGTGGAACGGGTCAACTCGCCTTTCGTGATCAAGGTGATCACCCCGGCGCGGCCGCGACGCTATCTCTACTACCTGATGGAGTACGTCGAGAGCGAGACCCTCAAGCAGTGGGCCGACCGCCATCCCCAGGCGAGCCTCAAGCAGCGCCTGGACATCGCCAATCAGCTCGGCAAGGCGGTCCAGGCACTTCATCACCGCGACATCATCCACCAACTGGTCACGCCGGACAACGTGTTGATCGACCAGCACGGCCAGGTGGTGCTGGCGGACTTCAGCGCCTGCCACATGCGCGACATGGAGGGGCACAAAAACTCCGGCGAGCTGCTGCGCCAGGTAGGGTTCACCGAGCATACGGCCCCCGAATATGCCCTTGGCGATCGCATCGGGCGGCGCAGCGACCAGTATTCGCTGGCGTCCACGGTCTACTGGCTGCTCACCGGGGCGTTGC
Organism: Halomonas sp. 707D4; assembly: GCF_024158685.1. NCBI lineage: Bacteria > Pseudomonadati > Pseudomonadota > Gammaproteobacteria > Oceanospirillales > Halomonadaceae > Halomonas > Halomonas sp. 707D4. The sequence continues at coordinate 6,901 of NZ_JAMZBD010000013.1, forward strand.
CCTACAGCCTGACGCCGGATCGCCTGCGCAGCCACACCGACCTCGAGTCGCTGACCTACAAGAGCGCGCGCAGCGTCAACCCCGAGATCACCCCGGCACTCGACGACGCCTTGCGCCGGGCACTGGACCCGCAGCGGGCGCTGCGCTTTCGGCGCATGTCGGAGCTTCTGCACGCCTTTCGCGTGCCCCTGGGGCGGGCACCGGCGCCGGAAGAGCCGCGCCGCGAGCCTCGGCGCTTCTGGCAAGGGGTGGCGGGAATCCTGCTCCTGCTGCTCGTGCTCTCCTGGCTCCTGCGCTAGGCCGCAACAAAAAACGGGGCGATGTCATCGCCCCGTCTTCCGTTCAAGCAGCGCCGCGTCGGCGTTTGCCTACAGCGAGAATGCCGGCAGCTTCTTCTCCACCTTGGCGAGCGTGAGCTTGGCGACCTTGGGCAGGCCGTTCTCGAAGGGCGGAAAATCCTCGCCTTGGATGAGCGGCGAGAGGTAGTCGCGGCACGCCTGGGTGATCGCCAGGCCATCCTCGGAGATGAACTCGCGGGGCATGAACTTCTCCTGGTTGGCGATCTGCGAAAGCGGCGCCGAGATCACGTCCCACTGGTAGGGCGCCTGGCTTACGCGGCGAATCGCCGGCATCATCGAGTTCTTGCCCGCCAGCGCCAGGCTGACCGCCTCGCGTCCCACGGCGTAGGCCTGCTCGACGTCGGTCTTGGAGGCCAGGTGGCGAGCGGCGCGCTGCAGGTAATCCGCCACCGCCCAGTGGTACTTGTAGCCCAGGTCCTGCTTGACCATGCCGGCGAGCGTCGGCGCCACGCCGCCGAGCTGGCGGTGGCCGAAGGCGTCGGTATTGCCGGCGTCGGCCAGGAAGGTACCGTCCTCGTAGCGCGCCCCTTCGGAAACCACGATCACGCAGTAGCCGTACTTCTTGACGCTCTCGTCGACCCGCGCCATCACCGCGCGACGATCGAACGCCACTTCCGGGAAGATGATCAGATGCGGCGGCTCGCCTTCGCCTTCACCGGCAAGGCCACCGGCGGCGGCGATCCAGCCGGCGTGACGGCCCATCACTTCGAGCACGAATACCTTGGTGGAGGTGGCGCACATCGAGGCGATATCGAGCGACGCCTCGCGGGTGGAGGTGGCGATGTACTTGGCCACGCTGCCGAAGCCCGGGCTGTTGTCGGTGATCGGGAGGTCGTTGTCCACGGTCTTGGGCACGTGGATGGCGGTCAGCGGGTAGCCGAGCTTCTCGGAGAGCTGCGATACCTTCAGGCAGGTGTCGGCGCTGTCGCCGCCGCCGTTATAGAAGAAGTAGCGGATGTCATGAGCCTTGAACACCTCGATCAGGCGCGCGTACTGGGCGCGGTGGGTCTCGATGTCCTTGAGCTTGTAGCGGCACGACCCAAACGCGCCACCCGGCGTGTGTCTGAGCGCAGCGATCGCTTCGTCGCTCTCCTGGGTGACGTCGATCAGGTCTTCGGTCAGCGCGCCGATGATGCCGTTGTGGCCGGCGTACACCTTGCCGATCTGGTCGGGTGCCTGACGGCAGGCTTCGATAACGCCGCAGGCGCTTGCGTTGATGACGGCGGTGACGCCACCGGACTGGGCGTAGAAGGCGTTATGCTGGGCCATGGAAACGTCTTGACTCCTGATTCGATTGGTTGGAGCGCCGCACAGCGAGGGTCGCTTCAGCGGACGCCATAAATGGCGCGAAGTTTAGCCTAAAGGCGCGCCGGGCACCACGGGGTCACTCCGGCGCGTCGAGCTCCTGCTCCTGCTGGGCCAGCCGCCAGCCGCCCAGGTCCTTGTAGCGGTTGACCATGGCGCAGAAGAGCTCCGCGGTACGTTCGGTGTCGTAGCGTGCCGAGTGCGCGGCCTTGTTGTCGAACTCGATGCCCGCCGCCCGGCAGGCGCGAGCCAGCACGGTCTGGCCGTAGACGAAGCCGGCGAGCGTGGCGGTATCGAAGCTCGAGAACGGATGAAAGGGGCTGCGCTTGACGTTGCAGCGGTTGGAGGCGGCGTTGAGAAAGCCGTGATCAAAAGCCGCGTTATGGCCGACCAGGATCGCCCGCGAGCAGTTGTGGGCCTTGACCGACTTGCGGATCGGGCGAAAGATCTCGGCAAGCGCATCGGCCTCGGACAAGGCCACCTGCTTGCGCAGCGGGTCGTCCAGATTGATGCCGGTGAAGTCCAGCGCCGACTGCTCGACGTTCGCGCCTTCGAAAGGCGTGACGTGGAAGGCGTAGGTCTCGTCGGGCAGCAGGTTGCCGTCGGAATCCATCGTCAGCGTCACGGCGGCGATCTCGAGAAGCGCATCGCGCTGGGCATCGAACCCTCCCGTTTCCAGATCGATGACGACCGGTAGATAACTGCGAAATCGCTGGGCCATCATTTCACGGGCTATTGCCTCGCTCATGCAGCTCTCCTTGGTAAAGCGAGTAGTCGGTAAGGTAAGCGTAACGGCAAGCCACCGCTAACAGTCGCGTGATTCTAGCAGCTTTGCGCGGGCTTCGCCCTCGACGGTGTTCGCCGGACAGCGAGGGCGCTATACTCGTGCGGTAATTCATGCGTTGACGCCGGCAGCCCGCCTGCAGGCGTCGTTGACCTAGAGGAGTGAAGAATGTCCGATGTCAAGAAGGTTGTGCTGGCCTATTCCGGTGGCCTGGACACATCCGTGATCGTCAAATGGCTGCAAGAGACCTACCAGTGTGAAGTCGTGACCTTCACAGCCGACATCGGCCAAGGGGAAGAAGTCGAGCCCGCCCGCGCCAAGGCGCAGGCCCTCGGCGTGAAGGAGATCTACATCGAAGATCTTCGCGAGGAGTTCGTGCGCGACTACGTCTACCCGATGTTCCGTGCCAACACCATCTACGAAGGCGAGTACCTGCTGGGTACCTCCATCGCGCGTCCTTTGATCGCCAAGCGCCTGATCGAGATCGCCAACGAGACCGGCGCAGACGCCATCTCCCACGGCGCTACCGGCAAGGGCAACGACCAGGTGCGCTTCGAGCTCGGCGGCTACGCGCTCAAGCCCGGCGTCAAGGTCATCGCCCCCTGGCGCGAGTGGGACCTGACCTCCCGCGAGAAGCTGATGGCCTACTGCGAAGAGCACAGCATTCCCGTCGACTTCGCCAACAAGAAGAAGAAATCGCCGTACTCCATGGATGCCAACCTGCTGCACATCTCCTACGAGGGCGGCATTCTGGAAGATCCCTGGGCGGAAGCCGAAGAGGACATGTGGCGCTGGAGCGTTTCGCCGGAAGCCGCGCCCGAGACGCCGACCTATGTCGAGCTGACCTTCGAGAAGGGTGACATCGTCGCCATCGATGGCGAAGCGCTCAAGCCCCACGAGGTGCTCGAGAAGCTCAACAAGCTCGGCGGCGACAACGGCATCGGCCGTCTCGACATCGTCGAGAACCGCTACGTGGGCATGAAGTCCCGTGGCTGTTACGAAACCCCCGGCGGCACCATCATGCTGCGCGCCCACCGCGCCATCGAGTCGCTGACTCTCGATCGTGAAGAGGCGCACCTGAAAGACCAGCTGATGCCCAAGTACGCCGAAGTGATCTACAACGGCTACTGGTGGAGTCCGGAGCGGCGCATGCTGCAGGCCGCCATCGACGAGACCCAGGGCAACGTGTCGGGTGTCGTGCGCATGAAGCTCTACAAGGGCAATGCCACCGTGGTGGGCCGCAAGTCCGAGCAGTCGCTGTTCGACGAATCGATCGCCACCTTCGAGGACGACGCCGGCGCCTACGACCAGAAGGATGCCGAGGGCTTCATCAAGCTCAACGCGCTGCGCCTGCGCATCGCGGCAGGCAAGGGTCGCAAGCAAAGCTGATCCCGAGCGGCCAGCGTGGCTGGCCGCTTTTTTTTGCGCTCGCTCGTAACACGATGTCAGGAAATGGCCATGTTCAAGAAACTGTTTTCAGGCCTGATGGGCGGTGGCGATAAGCCGTCCACCGGCACAAGGCCTGCCGAGCCCGTGCACTACCAGGATTACACGATCGTCTCGCAACCGGATTCGCAAGGCGGCCAGTTCCGGGTGAGCGGCACGATCACCAAGGAAGGCGCCGATGGGCGCACTCGGGAGCACCGCTTCGAGCGCTCGGACATGCTGCCCGGGCGCGAGGCCTGCGACGAGATGATGGTGGCCAAGGCCAAGCGTTATATCGATGAGGTAGGCGAGGCAATGTTCGAGGCAGATCCCCGCGAGGCGTCAACACCCTAGGGCCGACCGACGTCTAGGGGTGCGTCTTGTTCATCCAGCGCTGCGCCTCGATCTCGGCCTCTTCCAGCAGCGTATCGGGCAGCGTGCCGACAGGCTCGCCAAGCTCGGCGGACTCCACGTCACTCAACAGGGCGCCCAGTCTCCCTGCGCGTTGAGTCAAGGCCTTGGCCTGATCCAAAGTCAGCGGCAGTTCCTGAATCAGCGTCTCGAGCTCCACATCCAGAATCATCGGCATGTGCGAGAAAAGCCCCAGCATGAAACCTTCCTCTTCGTCCACGCGACGCTCGGACGCCACTCGTTGGCAGGCCAGCGCTCGGGTGAGCCCCTTGATGACCTCGAGCTTGCTGGCAGGGCCGTGACTTGCCAGCAGCGTGATGGTGACCAGCATTCTGAGTTCGACCACCCCCAGGCGTTCGATCGATGTCTCGAGCGTGGCGCAAGCGCTGGCGTCGGCGTGGGTCGCGGCTCCTGCCCGTTTCAATACCGCCTCGGTCAAGTAGGTATCCTTGGCGATCAAGCGAGATAGATCGTCGACATCGATCTCGCTGCGATAGAGTTTGGTGATCAACAGCAGGTGGGTGAGACTCGAGGCGTCTCGGCGCGTGACATGAGAGCGTTGAATGCGCGGGCGCTCGTAGAAGTAGCCCTGAAAGAGTGAAAAGCCGAGCGCCTTGCAGCGGTCGAAGGCTTCGTGAGTTTCCACGCGTTCGGCGAGCAGGGTGAAACCCTGCGCTCTCAACGATTCGATCTGGGCGAGCGGCAGCTCGCGAGAGACGTCGAACTTGACGATATGGCAATGATCGAGCAGCGAGTCGTGATCCTGGTCGGTCTGAAAATCATCGAGTGCCAGGGTATAACCCATGGCCTTGAGATGGGCCATGGCGTCGCGAACCGCCGCGGTAGGGGGCGTGGACTCGAGCACTTCCAGCACGATGCGATCGGTGGGCAGGCGACACAGCTCCGAATTGAGCAGCCATTGTTCGGAAACGTTGACGAACAAGGTGCGCTGATCGCAAAGCGTCTCCAGTCCGATCTCGTAGATGGCCACCGCGCAGGCGCGCGCGGTCGCCTGCACATCGTCGTCGATGGTTGCCGTTCTCGCACGGTGATGATGACGGTAGAGCAGTTCATCGGCGACATGGTTGAGGTCGACATCGACGATGGGTTGTAGCGCGATGGTGTAACCCGGGGACGCTGGTTTCGGTACGCTCCTTGTCATCAACTCCATGGCCCCCAGGATCTCGTCATATAGTATGAGATTTAGCCTTCATGGCACTAAAAAAGTGGTTATAACGCATTAAAGTACAGAAAATGCGGAAATTTGCTCTTAACCCACGTTATCCAGTCTACAGCGATTGTTTGAAAGTTCGTAATGGAATCGGCTTTTTCAGCGGCTGCCATCGTTCTTGGCGTAAGCGCTTTTCTGTAGCTCCAGGAGCTGGGCCAGGGTGGAGACATTGCGCGTTTTCAGACGGGGAAGCAGCGCCAGCCAAAGCCTTGCGGCCAGGCGCGCATCCCCCAGCGCGGTATGTCGGTCATGGAGCGGGCATTCGAGGTCGTAACGCGTGGCCAGCGCGTCCAGGTCGTGCTCATCGAGGGCCTTGTCGAGTGCCTTCGAGATCAGGAGCGTATCGAGCACCGGGTGAGTAAGCGTCACGCTGGCGGGACGCAGAGCCAGGAGATCGAATGAGGCGTTGTGGGCCAGCAGGATCGCCTCTCCGATGAAGGCCTGAAACTGCGCGAAGACCGCCGGCAGGGAGGGAGCGTTCTCGACATCCTCATCGCGCAGGCCATGAATGGCGGTACTCGCGGCGGGGATCGGGCGGTGCGGATTCACCAGCGCCTCGAAAGTGTCGTCCACCTGCAGTCGGGCATTGACGATGCGGCAGGCCCCGAGGCTCACGATGCGGTCGTTGCCGCGCAGGTCGAGCCCGGTGGTCTCGGTATCGAAGGCGACGATCTCGAGCTGCTCGATAGGGCGCTCACCCAGCGGGGTACCGGGCGATAAGTGGTAGGCGATATCGAAGTCATGGAATTCTGGGCGCGGCGGGCGTCGCGCCGGCGGTGCCTGGCGCGGGTCCAGGTCTGGAAGCGACACGCACAGTCGGGCGCGGCCTGCGCTTGTATCCGCGTCGCTCCACAGGTCGCTTCCATGCAGGTCCAGCACGTCCTCGACGCTCGGTGCCAGGGGAAGCGATTCGAGTCGCACCGCTCGCCAACCCTGAAGCGTGGCGGCATCGACGGCGTCGCCCGTCCAGCTCAAGGCGAGCCAGCGACGTTCGCCGTCGCGCTTGAGCTCTCCTTCGAATTCGCCGCGCGGGAACTCGCCGTGCAGCCTTTTGATCAAGGCATCGAACAGCGCCACGAGCGATGGCGCATGGCCCGTGAAGCCATCCGGCGCACCGATGGGCATGATCAGCTTGTGCGCCGGGTCGAGCTGCTCGTCCAGAACGTCCCAGAAGGTATCCGACCAGATCGGGCGCCACTGCTCGCTCTGCAGCCTCAGCGAAGCCATCATGCTCCCCAGTGCCAGAGTTTCAGGCTTTGCCTCGAGGGCCTGCTGAATCTGAGTTCGCGTTTCCAGCTGGGCCTGCCAGGTGTGAGTGACGTCACGCAGCGTGATCAGCACCTCGGCAGGGTCAGCGCAGAGCCGCGTGAGATTGACTGACAGCGTGCGTTCGGCAAGCCTTGCAAGCATTTCGCGGGGAAGCGGCGCCTTGGTCGGGTCGCTATCGATCAGCGCCTGAAAGCGTGTGATCAGGGCAGGGTCGGTGAACAGGGTGTCCAGGCGCTTGCCGAGCCCGAGCGCGCTAGGGGCGGGGAAGAACGCCTCGGCCGCCGGGTTGAACAGCAGAACGCGTCGATGCTCGTCGCATACCACGATGGGTGTGTCGAGATGCTGAAGCAGCGTCTCGAGGGCCTGGCGAACGCGTCGGGCATCGAGCGCGCCCTCCTGGCGCGCCTGCTCGCGGCGGTCGTGCTCGTCCTTCAGGCGAGACGTGATATGGACGAGTTCCGGCGCCAGGCCCGCCAGCCAGCCGTCAGGTGGCGTGAACGAGGCGTCCGGGTTGGCGAGAAGCCTTGCCAACTGCGCATGCAGCGTGCGAAGTGGCCGAAACAGGTGCCGCTCCAGCAGAAAGCCCACCGCCAGCAGCGTGAGGCCGCCGGACAGCGAGCCCAGCCAGAGCGCTGCTCGTGGCGCGCCGGAGAGCAGCAGGCGACTGTCGAGCCAGGTCGCAAAAATGGCGCCGCCTACCAGGCCGAGACCGCCGAGCAGGAGCCATCCGCCCACCAGCGCCTGCCGCCTCGGTAGCCCTTCAACCATGTCGGGTGCTCACTCGGGTAGGGGGGCGCGGGCGATCAACAGCGGTGACGACCATGGGGCATTCTCCTGCGCGAAGCGAAATGTCTTCAAGCTTAATGACAGCCCATCGGGGTGCCTAGGCGACCTTAGGTGCAAATCCTTGCCGACCCGGATGGCCAGGCCTTGGTATACTCGAACTTCTTGCCAAGACGCTGGGATGACAAGGTTTTTTGATGCGGGTATTGCTACTCTCGGCTTACGAGGCGGTTAGCCACCGCTATTGGGCGGATCAGCTGACGGCGCGCCTCGATGATCTGGAGTGGACGCGGCTGAGCCTTGCCCCGCGCCACTTCGCCTGGCGCATTCGCGGCAATCCCCTGAGCTGGTGGCTCAAGGAGCACGCTACCTTGAGCCAGCCCTTCGATGTGGTGCTCGCCACCTCGATGGTCGATCTGGCCACCCTCGTCGGACTTTTCCCGCACCTCGGTCGTGCGCGCAAGATCGTCTACTTTCACGAGAATCAGTTCGCCTATCCGAGCTCGAGCGATCAAGTGCCGCCGGTAGAGGCGATGATGGTGAATCTCTATGCGGCCCTGGCCGCCGATGACATCGTCTTCAACACGGCCTACAACCGCGACTCCTTCATCGACGGCGCACGGGCATTCTTGAAGAAGATGCCGGACAACCTGGCGGCCGCCCGCCCGCTGGAAGCGCTGCGAGCACGCGCGCGCATCTTGCCGGTGCCGTTGGTCGCGCGGGAGAAAACCGCCGCCGGTATCATAGCCTCGAGACGTATCCTGTGGAACCACCGCTGGGAGTACGACAAGAATCCGGAAGACTTCTTCGCGGTACTGTTCCGGCTCAGCGAAGAAGGCGTCCCTTTTGAACTCGCCGTAGTGGGCCAGCGCTTTCGCGGTGAGCCGGCGGTGTTCGAGCAGGCACGCACCCGCCTGGATGAACACATCGTCTGCTGGGGACCACAGGAGCCCGGGGTGTATCGTCGCTTGCTGGAGGGCGGGGGTATCGTGGTCTCGACCACCTGGCACGAGTTTCAAGGCCTGGCTCTGATGGAGGCGGCCCAGTGCGGCGCACGACCGCTGGTGCCCGAGCGGCTCTGCTTTCCCGAACTCTATCCCGACGCCTACCGCTATGACGGCACGGTCGAAGGGCTTTATCAGCGGCTCGCGGCGTGGCTTCTCGAGCCTGCATGCCAGCCGCCGCCGCTGGATACCCGCGCCTGGGAGTGGCCGAACTGGGAAGATGCCTACAGGACGCTGCTCAAAGCTCCACCTTCTCCTTGAATTCGCACAGATCTTCGATGATACAGCTGCCGCAGCGCGGCTTGCGGGCGATGCAGGTGTAGCGCCCATGCAGGATCAGCCAGTGGTGGGCGTCCTGCTTGAACTCGCGCGGCACATGGCGCTCGAGCTTGCGTTCGACCTCCACCACGTCCTTACCCTTGGCAAGGCCAGTGCGGTTGGAAACCCGAAAGATATGGGTATCCACCGCAATGGTCGGCACGCCGAAGGCGGTATTGAGAATCACGTTGGCGGTCTTGCGCCCCACGCCGGGCAGCGCCTCCAGCGCCTCGCGGGTGCGCGGCACCTCGCCGTCGTGGCGCTCGACGAGAAGCTGGCAGGTCTTCATTAGGTTCTGCGCCTTGGTATTGAACAGCCCGATGGTCTTGATGTACTCCTTCAGGCCCTCGAGGCCGAGCGCGAGGATCGCCTGTGGTGTGTTGGCGACGGGGAAGAGCTTCGCCATCGCCTTGTTGACGCCGACATCGGTCGCCTGGGCGGAGAGCAGCACGGCGGTGAGAAGCTCGAAGGGCGAGCTCCAGTTGAGCTCGGTGGTCGGATGCGGGTTCTCGGCCCGCAGGCGCGAGAAGATCTCGAAGCGCTTTTGCTGATTCATTGACTCGTTTCCGATTCGAGCGCGGTTTGAGCGTCGTCGACGACCTGCTGGGCTTTCTGGAGCTGCTGCTCCACCCGGGCGATGTCGTCGGCGCCCTGCTGGCGCTTGGCATGAGCGAGCTGCTGGCGCACGTGGCGAAGCGACTGCTCGGCGGCTTTCAAGGCCAGGCGCTTCTGGTGACGTCGGGTGGCGCTGGTGTCCTCGCTGGGCGATGACCCTTGCGCTGCATTCAGGGCAAGATCGATCCTTTCGATCTCGCGGCGGTGCTGCTCGATCTGATCAGCCAGCGCCTGGCGCTCGGGGCACTCATCGAGGGCATCC
>NZ_JAMZBD010000014.1:0-16663 GCF_024158685.1 Halomonas sp. 707D4
GCGTTCATGTGCGGGTAGGCAACCGCGATGGTCGCGGCGGCAGCGACCATCGCTTCCACGGCGTTGCCGCCCTGCTTGAGAATGTCGCGCCCGGCGCTGGCGGCAAGATGGTGAGGGGCGACACAGCTGCCGCCGCCGTAGCTTCGCTGGGTGTTGAAGGCATCCCCCGGCGCGAAGGCGCTCGATGCGGGGGCGTCGTGAGTCGTTGGCATTGTATTTTCCTGGGCGCCTGCCAGGGCGGGAAGACCGAGCGATAGGCCCGCCGCCGAGGAAGCGGTAGTGGCTAGAAATCTGCGGCGCGTGAAGGTCATGACGACTCTCTGGTTCGTGGAGTGGACTCCTGGTAACGCAATGAGTGTGCCAAGACAGTGCCAAGCGCCGTTTTCCCTGCGCCATCGGGGGCAGGCACACCGGTGGTTGGCCGCAACCTGCACCCTTGTGTGGCGCTCGATCAATATCGCCCCATTATGGTGCGCGGGCAACCCGCAGACCCGGGCAGGGAGGCCACGCACCTGCCGATGTAGATAAATTGAAAATCAGCGTCTTGACAGAAAAATGCCCGCTGAGTATTATACGCGCCACCTCGACGAGGCAATGAAACGTCCCATTCGTCTAGTGGTCTAGGACACCGCCCTTTCACGGCGGTAACAAGGGTTCGAACCCCTTATGGGACGCCACTTCATCGTCAAGGTATCGGAGTGCGGGAATAGCTCAGTGGTAGAGCATCGCCTTGCCAAGGCGAGGGTCGAGAGTTCGAATCTCTTTTCCCGCTCCAAGCATTAAGTTGCTTATGCGTCCCATTCGTCTAGTGGTCTAGGACACCGCCCTTTCACGGCGGTAACAAGGGTTCGAACCCCTTATGGGACGCCACTTCGATCGCGAGAAATTGATAAGCGGGAATAGCTCAGTGGTAGAGCATCGCCTTGCCAAGGCGAGGGTCGAGAGTTCGAATCTCTTTTCCCGCTCCAAAACGTCCCATTCGTCTAGTGGTCCAGGACACCGCCCTTTCACGGCGGTAACAAGGGTTCGAACCCCTTATGGGACGCCATCTCGCCGCCAACCTTTCTGATAAGCGGGAATAGCTCAGTGGTAGAGCATCGCCTTGCCAAGGCGAGGGTCGAGAGTTCGAATCTCTTTTCCCGCTCCAGTTCAGTAGCGTCGTAAAGTAAGTGCCGGTCGAGAGCTGGAACGCCAGCCCGGTCGAATCTCTTTTCCCGCTCCAGTTTTCTTCTCTATGCATTCCATCGGTTCGCTATCCTGCGGTAGCGGCGGTTTTGTCGTTTCCGATGTCCAGTGCGCCCAGCCATTAGCTTGAAAACGATTCTGGCTGCCCCCATCTATTGGCGCTCTATACTGTTTACCTCCTTTTGCTGACAGGACATTTTCATGGCCGAACCGGCATTGTCTATCCGTGGCCTCACCAAGGTGTATGGCAACGGCTTTCGCGCCCTGAAGGGGATCGACCTCGATGTCCAGCAGGGCGATTTCTTTGCGCTTCTCGGCCCCAACGGTGCCGGCAAGTCGACCACGCTCGGCGTGGTCTGCTCGCTGGTGCAGAAGACCGAGGGCAAGGTCTCCATCTTCGGCATCGATATCGACAAGGACTTCGCTCGCGCAAAGTACCAGCTCGGCGTGGTGCCCCAGGAGTTCAACTTCAGCCAGTTCGAGAAAGTGCTGGATATCGTCCTGGCCCAGGCGGGCTACTACGGCATGACGCGAAGCGAGGCGCTCCCCCGCGCTAAGCAACTTCTGACCGATCTTGGCCTCTGGGACAAGCGTAACGGCAGCGCACGAATGCTCTCCGGCGGCATGAAGCGGCGTTTGATGATCGCCCGCGCCCTGATGCACCGCCCGAAGCTCTTGATTCTCGACGAGCCCACCGCCGGCGTCGACATCGAGCTCCGGCGCAGCATGTGGGAGTACATGCGCCGTCTCAATCGCGACGAGGGCACCACCATCATCCTCACCACCCACTACCTGGAAGAGGCGGAGAGCCTGTGTCGCAACATCGCCATCATCAATAACGGCGAGATCGTGCGCGATACCAGCATCCGTGAGCTGCTCGCCGAGCTCGATACCGAAACCTTCCTGCTCGATCTCGCCGTACCCGTCGAACGCGCGCCCGAGATCCCGGGTTTCGAGCTCCAGCAGGTCGAGCCGACCCAGCTGGCGCTCGCCATTCACCGTGGCCAGGAGCTCAATACCGTGTTCCAGGCGCTGAGCGAGCAGGGCATCCAGGTGATCTCGATGCGCAACCGCGCCAACCGGCTCGAGGAGATGTTCGTCTCCATGGTCGAGCAGGGCCAGAAACCCATCGACGAGCAGAGCGCCAAGGAGGCCGACGCATGAACGCCACGCAAACGTTGATTGCCCTCTGGACGCTGGTGGTCAAGGAGATCAAGCGCTTCACGCGTATCTGGCCGCAGACGCTTTTGCCGCCGTCGATCACCATGGCGATGTACTTCATCATCTTCGGCAACCTGATCGGCTCGCGCATCGGCGCGATGGATGGCTTCAGCTACATGGACTTCATCGTCCCCGGGCTGATCATGATGTCGGTGATCACCAACAGCTACTCCAACGTCGCCTCGAGCTTCTTCTCCAACAAGTTCCAGCGCTCGGTGGAGGAGATGATGGTCTCGCCGATGCCCAACTGGGTGATCCTTTCCGGCTTCATCCTGGGCGGCATGGCGCGCGGGCTTGGCGTCGGGCTGATCGTGACGGTCGTGTCGCTGTTCTTCACCCAGCTCTCCGTCGAGCATCCGTTGTTGACTCTGCTGGTAGTGGTGCTGACCTCGGCGCTGTTCTCCATCGGCGGCTTCATCAACGCGCTGCTGGCCAACAAGTTCGACGACATCTCGATCGTGCCGACCTTCGTGCTCACGCCGCTGACCTATCTTGGCGGGGTGTTCTACTCGATCTCGATGCTGCCGGACTTCTGGCAGGGCGTGTCGATGCTCAACCCGATCCTCTACATGGTGAACGTCTTCCGCTACGGCTTTCTGGGGGTGTCGGACATTCCCGTAGGCTGGGCGCTGGCCGCCGTCTTCGCCTTCATCGTCGTGCTGTTCACCGTCGCGCTGTTCATGCTCGAGCGCGGTCGCGGCATTCGCAGCTAAGGAGCTTTCATGGCACACCATCGCCCTGACACCTTGGAACACGCCCCGCTGGGGCGCGATTCCGCCTATCCCGAGCGCTACGACAAGGGCCTGCTCTTCGCGATTCCCCGCGCCGCCAACCGGGCGCCGCTGGGCATCGAGGAAGGCGCGCTGCCCTTCATCGGCGAGGACGAATGGCACGCCTTCGAACTCTCCTGGCTCGATGCGCGCGGCAAGCCCGTGGTGGCGGTGGCCCGCTTCACGCTGCCGGCAAGTTCCCCGAACCTGATCGAATCCAAGTCCTGGAAGCTCTACCTCAACAGCTTCAACCAGACCCGCTTCGAGAGCCGCGAGGCGGTAATCGAGCTGCTGTCGCGGGATCTGGCCGAGATGGCCGGGGCGCCGGTCGGCGTGGTGCTGCTCGACGTGGACGCCCCGGAGCTCGCCCCGGTACGCCTGCCCGGCGAGTGCCTCGACGGTCTCGAGATCGACATCGACGACTACACGCCGAGTGCCGCCCATCTCAAGGCCGAAGGCGAGATCGTCGAGCAGACGCTCTATTCGCATCTTCTCAAGTCCAACTGCCCGGTCACCGGCCAGCCGGACTGGGGCAGCGTGATGATCCGCTACAAGGGGCCGCGCATCGACCGTGAGGGCCTGCTGCGCTACCTGATCGGCTTTCGCCAGCACCAGGATTTCCACGAGCACTGCGTGGAGCACATCTTTACCGACCTGATGCGCGAAGCCGCCCCCGAGGAGCTTCTGGTGCTGGCCCGCTACGTGCGCCGCGGCGGGCTCGACATCAGCCCGTGGCGGGCGACCCCGGGCATGGCCGCGCCCGGCTCCCTGCGTCTGGCACGCCAGTAGCGGCTTGCGCTAGAGTAGCAGGCTGACTCACTCAAAGGACGCCGTATGGACGCACTGACGCTTCTTCACCAACGCAGCTCCATGGGCAAGCTCACCGAGCCCGCCCCCGACGCCGAGCAGCTCGAAGCCCTCTACCAGGCGGCGCTGCGCGCCCCGGACCACAAGGAGCTGCGCCCCTGGCGGTTCATCGAGTTCAGTGGGGAAGGGCGCGTGCGCCTGGGCGAGCTGTTCGCCGAGGCAGAGTTTCAGGAAGACCCCGGCGCTTCTGATGATACGCTCAACGCCGCCCGGCAAAAGCCGCTGCGCGCGCCGATGGTGATCGCGGTGATCGCCAAGGTGACGCCGGAGCTTCCCAAGGTGCCCAAGATGGAGCAGGTGATCTCCGCCGGCTGCGCCGCCCACGGCATCCTGCTGGCCGCCCACGCGTTGGGCCTGGGTGCGATGTGGCGAAGCGGCAAGTACGCCTTCGACCCGGTGGTACGCAAGGGCTTGAGCCTGGACGAGGACGACGAGGTGGTGGCGTTCATCTACCTGGGCAGCCTGGGCGGGCGCCACAAGCCGGTGGCCCGGCACGACAGCGCCGACTTCGTCGAGCGTTGGAACTGACAGGGCAGGGCGAATGAGTTCTCGTACGCCTGGCATCCCCCATCCGCGTCTGCCGCTGCCGGAAGATGGCCGCGAGGATCTGGCCACCTTCCAGCGTTGGCTCGCCGAGGCCATTCCCATGGTCGCATCGCTGGGTATAGAGGCGGTGCGCGAAGAGGGCGAGCGCTTGGTCTGGAGCTTGGCACTCGCACCGAGCCTCAACGACAAGGGCACCGGCTTCGGGGGCGCGCTCGCCGCCCAGACGACGCTTCAAGGCTGGTGCTGGGTCACCTTATGGCTGCGCCGCCAGGGCCTGGCTCGGGACGTGGTGGTCGCCGAGGCCACCCAGCGCTTTCTCGCCCCGGTCACCGGCGATTACCGGCTGATCTGCACACCCGATGAGCTCGACGGCCCCCAGCGGCTCGCCGAGCGGCTGGCCACGCGCGGCAAGGGCCGCATCACCCTGACCCAGACGCTCTACTGCGGCGATACGCGCTGCCTCGAAGCCACCGGCCACTACGCCGTGCTCGAGTGAATGCGGAAAAGACTTGCTATTTAACGTCTTAAACCCTAGAATACGCGCCGTTCCATCGGGAAAGGCAGCGCCTTCACCGGGAACGAATTGCGGAGGGGTGTCCGAGTGGTCGAAGGAGCACGCCTGGAAAGTGTGTAAGTCGAAAGGCTTCGAGGGTTCGAATCCCTCCCCCTCCGCCACCGAATCGAGAAAAGCCCACTGAGTGATCAGTGGGCTTTTTCGTGTCTTAAATTCAGCGTGGCAGCCATTAAAAGCCCCGCCCTTATGTCGAGGGCGGGGCTTTTCGTGATCGATAGGTCACTTACTTCACGTCGTTGCCCAGCGCCGCCAGGCGCTCTTCGCTCAGCGCGATGTCGGCGTTCTTGTTCACGCCGATGCCGCGGTCGATGATCGCCTGGGCGATGCTCTTGGCGTCGTCGAGGGAGTGCATCACGTAGGTGCCGCACTGGTATTCGTTGAGCTCGGGGATCTCGTCCATGCGCTCGAGCTTGAGCACGTCGCGCATCGAGGCGAGCCAGGCGTCGCTCACGCGCTCTTCCGAGGGGCTTCCCAGCAGGCTCATGTAGAAGCCGGTGCGGCAACCCATCGGCGAGATGTCGATGATCTCGACGCCGTCACCGTTGAGGTGATTGCGCATGAAGCCCGCGAACAGGTGCTCGAGGGTATGGATGCCTTTCTCGCCCATCATCTCTTCGTTGGGTTTGTTGAAACGCAAGTCGAACACGGTGATGGTATCGCCGGACGGGGAGGTCATGGTCTTGGCGACGCGCACCGCCGGCGCATTCATGATGGTGTGATCCACGGTGAAACTGTCGAGAAGGGGCATACGTGTCTCCTTGGTCGGTCGATGGGCCGGGTGGGCCGGTGCGCCTATTGTCGCATCATTGATACGAAAAGGGGGAGCGTCGTGCGCTCTCCCGCTACCCGGCCCGTGGAGCTTTCAATCGCTTAGAAGGGCAGCGCGCCGCTGAAGCCGATACCCAGTACGGCGATGATGACGATGAGGACGACGATGACGGTGGTCGATGGCATGATCTTTCCCTGATGGGTAGTGAATGAATCCATCTAAGCGTAGTGCAAAGCGCTCGGTTACGCAGCGGCATTATCATTCCAACCAGCGAAAAGCGCCCGAAAGTCAACGCTTTCGGGCGCATCGTCACTGCGGCGAGCGGCCTTGAAGGCTCAGCCGCAGTGGCAACCGTGGCCGCAATCCTTGGAGCCATCGGCGTGGCCAGTGGCGCAGGCATTCGAGCAGAAACGCTGACCGTCTTTCTCGATCGACTGCTCGTCGACCGCGCAGTCACACTTGGGGCATGCACACTGTTGATCCGACATGGGACACCTCCTTGGTTGACTCTCAAAGCATAGTCACCCGAAGCGATGTTATGTAATCGCATTTTGTCGAGGCGATGGGGATGTTTCAGGGGTGATGCTTGAACGACAGATACGAAAAAGCACCCTGTGAAAGGGTGCTTTTCCGTTGCCTCTCTTCTCTTCCTTGACTACCTTTTGCTCTTCCTGAGCTTCTCTTTTCCTTGAGACGTAGCGCTCTATCCTGAGCTTCTTTTCGTCCTTGAACCCTAAGCACTCATCCTGAGTACATTCGTTCCTTGAAGGGCTTCGTTCATCCTGAACGAACAATCCGTTGCTAAGCGGTTTCCTTGCCGCGAACACTACAGACTATAGTGCATTGTTAAGGGGTGTACAAGATAAAATTGTATTTTTGTTGTACCTGGTTAGTACCAGGCTCATTTCGGTACAGAAAAGCGCAGCGGTGTCCAAGTTTCTTGCGTTGTATCAATTCACTGACGATAAAATCAGGTGTTTTTTGCGTTAGTTAACCTGTGATAGATAATCATAACGCCATAGGGCGCACTGTGTGCGCAGCCAGGGAGAGGCCACGAAGGATCGGCGACAGGGAGACGCGCGCACAAGGAGGCATGAGCAGGAGGCTCATGGAGCAAGATCACGGAGGATTGGATCAGCCCCGGCCGGCAACGGTCGGGGCTTTTTCTTGCCTGACATCTTGCGCTGTCTCGCTGTCATGCAAGCGTTGTCCAAACGTCATCTCAATGACACGATCGGCGCGCATGGTGGTGGTTGCACCAGGAGGGTGGCAAGGGAGCGGACAGGGAGGTTCGTCGAACCAGGGATGCGCGACAGGAGGTCGCGAAAGCGCTCAAGGAGGACATGCTCGTACTAGACCCGGCCACTGCGCCGGGTCTTTTTTTGCGTGTTACTGCGGTGAGGGCAGCAGCAGCGGAACGATGAAGTAGACGAACAGCGTGATCACCAGGGCGCTGACGATGTTCATGGCGAAACCCGCCTTGGCCATCTGCTTGATCGAGATGCGCCCGCTCGAGAACACCGCCGCGTTGGGCGGCGTCGAGATCGGCAACATGAACGCGCAGGTAGTGGCCAGCGCCACCGCCACCATCAGCCCCAGGGGGTTACCGGTAGTGATCGCCGAGGCCAGCCCCGCGGTGATCGGAATCGCCATGTTGGCGGTGGCGGTATTGGAGATGATCTCGGTGAGAAACAGCATCAGGACCACCATGAACAGCAACAGCCAGAAGTAGCTCACCCCGTCGAGCAGTTGCAGCTGCTGGCTGATCCAGCCGGTCAGATCACTGGCGCTGAACGCCGCGGCCAGCGACATGCCGCCGCCCCACAGGATGAACAGCCCCCAGGGAAGGTTCTTCATGTCGTCCCACACCAGCAGGCTACGCTTCTCGCTATGCGCCGGAATGATGAACAGCGATACCGCCGCGATCACGGCGATCAGCGTGTCGTTGATCGGCAGGTCGAAAAACGGTGCCAGCCAGCCGCGCAGCGCCCAGGCGAGTGCCGTCAGCACGAACACGCCGAGCACGCGTTTCTCGTCGCGAGTGATCGGGCCGAGTGCCTCGAGTTCCTGGGCGACGAAGTTCACTTCCAGGCGCGTGTTGGGCACCTTCGAGTAGATGCGGGTCAGGTAGACGTACAGGAACGCCAGCAGCAGCAGCGTCAGCGGCAGGGCAAAGATCATCCACTGCAGGAAGCTGATCTCGACGTCGAAGAACTGCGGGATCATCGCCACGACGATGGCATTGGGCACCGAGCCGATGATGGTGGCGAGCCCGCCGATCGAGGCGGCGTAGGCCACCGTGAGCAGCAGCGTGCGGGCAAAGGCGTCGCGCTGGCGCTTCTCGAACTGGTCGCGCTCGTCGAGCTCGTTCAGCAGCGCCACGGCGATGGGCAGCATCATCAGGGCCGTCGCGGCGTTGGAGATCCACATCGACAGAAACGCCGAGGCGATCAGCACCCCCAGCACGATGCTTCTCAGGCTGTTGCCGATCCGGTTGACGATGGAGAGCGCGATGCGCCGGTGCAGATTCCAGCGCTCGATGGCGATCGCCAGGATGAAGCCGCCCATGTACATGTAGATGACCGGATTGGCGTAGCCCACCACGGCGTCGTCCATGCTCATCACGCCGGTCAACGGCAGCAGGATCATGGGTAGAAACGAGGTGACCGGAATCGGTACCGGCTCGGTCACCCACCAGATCGCCATCCATACCGTCAGCCCCAGCACGATGCGCGGCATGGGGTCGATCAGCGAGGCGGGCATGGCAAGTTGCACGACGACGAACATCAAAGGCCCGGCCAGCAGCGGCACCCAGCGGCGCCACTGGTCGATCAATGCACTCATACATAACTCCAACGAATGAAAGGGGCCCGAGGGGAGGGCACGTCCGGGCGTGATCCTACCACTTAGGTCTATTCAACGTTGGTTGCAGCTCTAAGACTTTAGTCTTGTCAGCGAGGCGCTGGAAACCCCCGGCCGGGCCGGGGGCGAGGGGAAAAGGCGGGTATCACTTCGCGTTCTGCGTGCCCTATTGCGCATCTTCTTTCGGGTTCTCGGGCTTGTCGCTGCCCTGGTGACCCAGCGCGCTTGCCTGGTCCAGGCGCGGGTGGTTGTCCAGGAACAGCCGGTCGATGTCATCGACCTGGTCGAGCAGCTGGATGGTTTCGGCGATCACGTGAATCGCCGCGAGCACGTCCTGGGTATGGCCGGTTTCCGAAATGGTGTGCATGTTGCGGGTCGGGAAACCGATGGAGGTCGCGGCGCTGTCGACGGAGGCCAGCACGCTTGCCATGCCGTCGGTGCCGGTATCCACGCCGACGATGTCGCGCTGCATGGGGATGTCGTGCTGGCGCGCGGCTTCGGCGATGATGCGGTTGAGCTGTTCGCTGGCGATCGAGCCGACCGAAAGCGTGAAGCCCTTGCCCATCTCCAGCGCCTGCATGCGCTTGTCGCCGATGCCCGGGGCAGCCACGTAGTCGTGGTTGACGTCGATGCCGATCAGCGCGTCGGGCTTCAGGCTGCCTGCCAGCACGCGGCTGCCGAAGCGGCCGATCTCCTCGTAGCTTGCGATGGCGAACATCACCCGCACGTTCTGCGTGCCGCCGGCCTCGGCCACCAGACGTGCCACCTCGGCGGTGACGAAGCAGCCCAGGCCGTTGTCCAGGTAGGCGCCGTAGAAGGTGTTCGGGCTGAAGCCCTTCTTGATCGGGCGGTCGAAGATGATCGAGTCCCCCGGGCGCACGCCCAGGTTCAGCACCTGCTGCTTCTTGTTCTCGCCGTGGATCTGCAGGTCCAGGTAGATCTGCTCCTTCTTGATGCCTTTCTCGCCGCTGCGAACGCCGGGGTCGGAGAAGTGGATCGCACCCAGCGCCTCGATGGTGCCGCCCTCGAGGCGACGATAGCTGCCAGGCGCCTCCGGGTCCTCGCTGAACAGCAGCACCTCGTGGCCGATCAGCACGGTCGGCAAGAAGGAGTCGGTGTTGATCCAGATCTTGCCGTCCTCGCCGATCGAGCGCACCTGCATGCGGATCTTGTCGGCGTGGCCCACCAGCATGATCTTGAACATGTCGTCGCGCCCCGGGTGGGTGTCGAGCACGATGCCGGCGTTGCCACGATACTGGTGCAGGGTCCAGTCGCTGGGCGCGAAGCTCTCGAAGTAGGGCTTCAGCACGCCGTAGGTCATCGCCCCTTCCAGGCCCACGGGGCTCGGTGCTGCGATGATGTCGCGCATCAGGTCGAACTGCGCCTCGGGCATCGGCTGCGTCCAGGGTTTGGCGCTCTCGCTCATGTAAGACTCTCCGTGTTGACTCGTGAGTAGGCTATCCAGTTTGGCATAAATCCGCGATGAGAGGTGTCGATCGTCTACCGGGCAACGTGATCATCAGTTTGGATCATTGTGTATAGCGTACGCGCAGCGCTGGAAAGGGGATGACGTCGGCTCGAGACGATGCCCAGATCGCGGGGCAGGTCCGGGGTGATCAGCGGCCGATGGTCGATGCCGGCGGCGGAGATCTGACGAAAGCTCAGCGCGGGGAGCACGCTGATACCGAGCCCCGCTGCCACCATGCGGCCTACCGTGGCGATCTGGCTGGCATCGCAAAGAATATCGAGCTTGACGCCGACGCTCGCCATCGTGCGGTCGATGTCTTGCCGCGAGCTCGATAGCCGGTTGATGCCGATGAACGGATGATCGCCCAGCTGTACCCACTCTATGTGTGTCTGCTGGCCGAACGCGTGCCCCTTGGGGAAAACCGCCACGTAGCGATCGACCCAGATGGGCTCGAAGCTCAGGTCATCGGCCTCATGGGGTTCGACGGAAAGCCCGAAATCGGCCCGCCCCTCGCGCACCATTTGATTGATCTGCTCGGCCAACACGTCGTGCAGACTCAGGTTGATGCGCGGATAGGTTTCGTGAAAGCGCTTGATCACGTCAGGAAAGATGCCTGCGGCCAGCGTGGGCAGGGCGGCGATGGTGACCTTGCCGCGCTGCTTGGAGAACCGTTCACCCAAGTCCTCGAATGCCTCGCTCCAGTCGCCGAGAAGGCGCAAGGCGACGGGCAAGAACGCATCGCCTTCTGGCGTCAGGGCGAGCTGGCGACTGGTGCGGGCGAACAGTGCTCCCCCCACACTCTCTTCGAGCTTTTTCAGCGCGATGGAGATGGCAGGCTGAGAGAGGTGAACGCGCTCGCTGGCTTCGGCAAAGCTGCGGGATTGAGCCACCGCCACGAACACTTGAAGCTGCTTGATGCTGGTATTCATTTGATTATCGGTGCCGGCCGGAAAAGTGAGCAACGACTCGAGGAGGGCTTCAAGCCTTGAACTTTAGTCCATATGAACCTTTTGTAACGTCTTTCAAGTCATTGTTGCGCCGCAGCAAACCACCCTATATCAAGACCTAAATAGTCTCGATTCCTTTATTTTAATAAATAAAACAAGTTTTAAAAACAATTTAATATACAAAACACCTTCTGCCGATCATTTTGAAATATCGCTTCAAAGCGTCGCAGTTCAGGCAATCGAGCTTTCGTCTCACAATAACAAGGGCCTTGCCATCAAGGGCCCAGGAGCCACCATGAAAACGCTACTCACCACCGTCGTCGCCGGTACGGCCTTGATCGCTGCGGTCACCAGCCACGCCAACGAGCGCCTGCTGATCGGCTCGACCTCCAGCTCGTCGAGCCATTACAGCTACTTCGTCGCCGTCAACCAGATCATCAACAATCAGATCGAAGGCATCAGCTCATCGGTGGCGGAAACCGGTGCGGCGGTGGACAACCTTCGCCGTCTTGGCCGCCACCAGATCGACATGGGACTGGTGACCACCAATATCGGCTACCACGCCTACGCCGGCGAGCAGGAGTTCGAAGGCCGCCCCGTGGATAGCCGCCTGCTGTGGGTCTACACCGTGGCGCCGCAGAACGCCGTGATGCGCGAAGACGCCGGCGTCACTACCTTCACGGAACTTGACGGCGTGCGCTTCAACCCGGGGATCACCGGCTCGGCAACCGAAAAGACCACCGAAGCGGTTATGACGACGCTGGGCATCGCGCCCGACTACGTGCGTGGCTCGACCACCGATATCGTCGACTCGATGAAGGATGGCCGCGTCATGGGCTCGGTGAAGTCCGGCGTGGGTAACCGTCTCGACGGCTCCACCATGGATATCGCCACCTTCACGCCGATCAGCGTGCTTTCGCTCGACGACGAGCAGGCGCAAACCCTGCGCGACGAGATGCCGGACATCGCCATCGTCGACGTGCCGGAAGGCGCCGCCGACGGGATTCCCGCCTACACCTCCTGGGCGTTCGGTGTCGCCGTCCACGCAAGCCCGGACATGAGCGAAGAGACCGCCTACGAAATCGTCAAGGCGATCATGGAAAACCCGCAGCCCCAGGTGAACGCCTTCTCCGCCATGGACGGTGCGGATATCGCTCAGATGACGCTCGAAGTAGGCACGGTGCCGCTGCATGCCGGCGCCGCGCGCTACTTCGAAGAGCAGGGGCTCGAGATTCCCGAGGCGCTCCAGCCGGTCCAGTAGTCGTTGAATGAGGAAGAACGTCATGCGTGATCTACTCGTCAAAGGGCTGGCGCTGACGCTCGGTGGCCTGATCCTTTTCACCTCCGCCACGGGGCCCTTCGAGAGCTTGATTCAGCGGAGTATCTTCCTGGCGCTAGTGATCCTTCTCGGGCTTGCCGTCTACCCGCTGGGCGACGGCAAGCGCTGGCGCCCGATCGGTATCGTCATTGATGCAGTGCTGGCGGTGGGCGTGGTGATCGCCTGCGGCTACGTGGCGCTCAATCACGAACGGATCCTGGTCGAGCTACCTTGGGCGACGCCCCGGGACATGGCGCTGACCGGGGTGCTGCTCATCGCCATTCTGGAGCTTTCGCGCCGAGCGATCGGCTGGATCTTTCCGCTGCTGGTGGTACTCGGCCTCGCCTACGCCTGGTTCGGCTCGATGATTCCCGGGCCGCTGGGCCATCGCGGGTTCGATCCTTACTACATGACCGAAACGATCTACCTGGGCGATCTGGGGGTCTGGGGCATGCTGGTAGGCGTGGCGGCCACCACCATCGCCGCGTTCGTGCTGTTTGGCTGTCTGCTCCTGCACACCGGTGGCGGTAACACCTTCATGGATCTGGCGCTGCGCATCAGCGGGCGCTCGCCGGGTGGCGCGGCCAAGGTCGCGACCGTCGCTTCCGGGCTTTTCGGCATGGTCAGCGGTAGCGCCGTGGCCAACGTGGCTACCACCGGCAACTTCACCATTCCGATGATGAAGCGACTCAACTACCCGCGACCCTTCGCGGCAGGCGTCGAAGCGGTGGCCTCCACCGGGGGTCAGATCGCGCCGCCGATTCTGGGCGCCGCCGCCTTCATCATGTCCGAGATCATCGGCGAAAGTTACCTGCGTATCGCCCTGGCGGCGCTGCTGCCGGCAATACTTTTCTACCTGGGCGTGTTCCTGACGATCCACCTGGTGGCCATGCGCCGTGAGCTCAAGGTGGTACCCGAGAACGAGCTGCCGCCCTGGGCGGAAATACGCCGGCCCGAGCGGATCGTGCCGATTCTGGCCGCGCTCGGCGGGCTCTTCTACGGGGTGCTGAGCGGGCGCTCGATTCAGATGTCGGCGTTCTACGGCATCCTGATGACGGTGCTGACCTTCGTGCCCTTTGCGCTGATCGCGCGCATGCCGCTCAAGGAGATCGTCGGCAAGCTCTTGGGCGGGCTGGTCGATGCGGGCAAGGGCATGGTCATCATCGGCGTGTTGCTGGCCGGCGCGCAGATTCTGGTCGCCATGATCGGCATGACCGGGATCGGCGTGACGCTGGCGAGCCTGATCGTCAACGTGGGCGGCGAGTCGCTGTTTCTCGTGGCGCTGATCGTCGGCGGGGTCTGTCTGATTCTGGGCATGGGCATTCCCACCACTGCGGCCTACGTGCTGGTGGCCGCCGTGTTGGCGCCGGCGTTGACGACCATTGGCGTCGAGCCGCTCATCGCGCACCTGTTCGTGTTCTATTTCGCCACGCTGTCGGTGATCACGCCGCCGGTCTGCATCGCGGTCTTCGTTGCCTCGGGCATCGCCGGCACCAACTGGCTGCCCGCGGCGGTGGAAGCGGTACGCCTGGCGGCCGCGATCTACGTCATCCCGTTTCTGCTGTTGATCTACCCGGCGCTGGCGGGCTTCGGCTCGGCCTGGGAGATCGTGCTGGCAAGCTCCCAGGGCATCGTGTTCGTCGTCGCCTTCGCTGCGCTCATGTCGCGCGCCATGATGACCGGCTACCGCGTGGTGGACGCGCTGGCCCTGGTGCTGGTGATTGGCCTGGCGCTCATTCCCGGGTGGCTGACCACACTCAGCGCGCTGGTGATCATCGTGGGGCTTTTCTGGCGCCGGCGCCAACTGCTCGGTAGTGACGCGGCGCGGGCCGCGCTCGCGCCGCGATCTTTCAAGGAGCACACCTCATGAGCTTTCTACTGGGTAGCGGTGCGGGGTTCTCCGGCGACCGTACAGACGCGGCCGAGGCGGTCGTGGCCGAACTCATCCGCCGCGGCAAGCCAGCCGCCCTGGCCTTCGAAACGCTGGGCGAGCGCACGCTGGCCGCGGCGCACCGCGCCATGCGCGAAGACCCTTCGCAGGGGTTCGAGCCGTTGATCGACGAGTTTCTGCCACCGGTACTGCGCGACTGCGTCGACCACGGCATCACCATCCTGGGTAATTTCGGTGCCGCCAACCCGGAAGGCGCCTGTGCGCTGGTCAAGAAGCTTGCCGAAGAAGCGGGGTGTCCGGATATCGCGATCGCCCAGGTATATGGAGATGACATTCGCGACCGGCTGCGCTCGCTCGATCTTACGCCCTGGGAGGCGGAGCGCCAGGCGCTGCCCGACGACAGCGCCCTCATTTCGGCGAACGTCTACCTCGGTGCCAGGGCGCTGGTCGAGGCGCTTTCGCTCGAGGCCGATATCGTCGTCACCGGGCGCGTCGCCGACCCCGCGCTCTTTCTGGCGCCCTTGATGCATCATTTCCAGTGGCGCTGGGACGATTGGGATCGGCTCGCCTGCGGCATGATGGCCGGGCACCTGGCCGAGTGCGGTGCCCAGGTCAGCGGCGGCTATTTCGCCGACCCGGGGGTCAAGGACGTACCGGGTTTGGCCACCGTCGGCTACCCCATCATCGAAGTGGAAGAGGACGGACGCCTTCTGGTGACCAAGCCTGAGGGCAGCGGGGGGCTCGTCACCGAACAGACCGTCAAGGAGCAGCTTCTTTACGAGGTGCACGATCCGGCCAACTATCTGACGCCGGACGTGGTGGTCGATTTATCCAACGCGACCGTGCGCCAGATCGGTCCGGACTGCGTCGAAGTGAGCGGCATTCGCGGCAAGCCGGCGCCCGAGCGTTTGAAGACCACCGTGTGCTACGACGGCGGCTGGCAGAGCGAGGCGGAGATCTCCTATGCCGGGCCCAACGCGCTTGCGCGCGCGCGTCTCGCCGCGCGGGTGCTGCGTGAGCGGCTGGCGTTTCGCGCCCCGGCGGCGCTTCGCACGCGTTTCGACATCATCGGTCTTGCGAGCGTGTTCGACAGCGACGATGGCGAGCTTGGGCGTCTGACGGCGCCGGCCAATCCCGACGGCGACTATCGTCTGCGCCTGGCTGCCGAGCACCCGGAGCGGCGCTGGGTCGCGCGTGCGACCCAGGAGCTGCTCGCGCTTTACTGCGCAGGGCCAGCGGGCGGGGGCGGCGTGCGACGCCAGTTCCAGCGGCGCGTATTCACCGCCTCTTATCTGGTTCGGCGCGACGACGTTCACGACTACGCTCGGCTATTCAATGCCCATGAACAGAAAGGACGTTTCCATGCTGCAGGCTGACAGGTCGCATCCGGTGCGCGCCGTGAAGGCGACGCCTCTTCATCAACTGGCTCACGCCAGGGCCGGGGACAAGGGCGACCGGCTCAATATCGCGCTGTTCGCTTACCAAACGCAGGATTACGACTTGCTCGTCGAGCAGGTGGACGAGGCGCGGGTGCTGGCACTATTCCAGCATCGCGGCGCCAGCCGCGTCCGCCGCTACCTGCTACCCCACCTGGGAGGCATGAATTTCGTCATCGATGATGTGCTCCAGGGCGGCGTCAATGGCGCACTCAACCTTGACGGCCACGGCAAGACGCTCTCCTTTCTGCTGCTCGGTGTGGACATAACCCGCTGAGCCCTCGACTTAGGTGGTCATGACGCCCGGCGCTAGACGCCTTACCATGCGCTATTGGTTCAACAATAATGCATATAAGGTAACGGAGCCGCCCTTGACCACCTCGATCTCCTTGCAACGCTATAAAGTGTTGCTGGCCGGTATTTTCAGTCAGCTTCTATGCGTGGGCGTGGCGCGCTTTGCCTATACGCCGCTTCTGCCGGTGATGCAGGGTGGCGGGCTATTGAGCGACGCCGAAGGTGGGTGGCTTGCCGCCTTCAACTACGCGGGCTACATGCTGGGAGCCGTACTGGCCGCCTCGACGGGCAGCCTGCAAATGAAGGACAGGCTCTACCGCGCGGGGCTCTTGCTGGCGGTGGTGACCACGCTCGGCATGGCGCTGACCGACAACGTCGCGCTGTGGGCCGTTTGCCGCTTTCTGGCGGGACTCTCCAGCAGCGCTTCGATGCTTCTGGCCTCGGGGTTGATTCTGCACTGGTTGATCGCGCATGGAAGACGAAGCGAGCTGGGCATCCATTTCGCAGGCCTGGGC
>NZ_JAMZBD010000015.1:0-16373 GCF_024158685.1 Halomonas sp. 707D4
GGAGCTCGGCCCGCCGGAGTCGCTAGGCAAGATTTCGGGATTCGGCTGGGCGCTTGGCTATATCGGGGGGCTGTTCGCTGCAGGCTTCACGCTGGTGGCCCTGGGCGAGGCGACGGCGGCCAACTTCGAGCGCATTCGCTGGGTCGGGCCCTTCGCCGCAGGGTTTTTCCTGGTGGCGGCGATCCCCACGTTTTTGTGGCTCAAGGAGCGCGGCACGCCCCGGCCCGGCGGCGTCTCCTACCGCGCCATCGCCAAGCGTCAGGTGCTGGGCACGCTCGACGAGCTTCGCCACTTCAAGGATCTGACCCGCTTTCTGGTGTCGCTGCTGTTCTCGATGGCCGGGGTCTACATCATCATCGCCTTCGCCTTCATCTACGGTGCCCAGGTGATCGGCTGGGACGAGAGCGTGCGCAACATCATGTTCATCGTCGTGCAGGTGACCGCTGCCGCCGGGGCGCTGGGCTTCGGTTTCCTTCAGGACCGGATCGGCGCCAAGCGCACCTATCAGATGACCCTGGCGCTCTGGGTGCTGGCGATCCTGGCGATCTGGGCGACGCCGGAGCTGACCGCCTGGGCCAACGCCGCCTTCGGCTGGCAGTGGCAGGCGCAGTACGTGTTTCTTTACGTGGGGTGCCTGGCCGGGCTGAGCCTGGGCTCGAGCCAGTCCGCCAGTCGCGCCCTGGTCGGCGTGTTCTCGCCCCAGCCCAAGTCGGCGGAGTTCTTCGGCTTCTGGGGGCTCTCCAACAAGCTCGCGGGGGTGCTGGGCATCGTGATGCTGGGCGTACTGCAGGCGCTGGTCGGTCTGCAAGCGTCTATTCTTCTATGTGCGGGACTGTTCATCATCGCCATGCTGATCTGTGTCGGGGTCGACGAGCGCCGGGGTCGACAAGCAGCGCTTGACTGGGAAGGCCCCTGAGGAGGGACGAATGAGATCGCTCGATGCCCAGCGCGGCGGGATCGTGATGATGCTGCTGTTCTGGATCGTGCTGCTGGGCGCGGGAACCTGGCTGATCGACGGCGGCTTCACCAAGCTCAGCACGCCCAATGCCCACGTGGTGAACGCCTCGCCCGACGGCGCGCCGGTCACGCTCAAGCGCAATCGCTCCGGGCACTTCGAGGCGCCCGGCGAAATCAATGGCGAGCCGGTGACCTTCTTGCTCGATACCGGCGCGACCTACGTCAACGTGCCCCAGGAGCTCGCCGCTCGCCTGGCACTGGTTCCCGGGCGCAGCGCCTGGTTCAATACCGCCAACGGTCGAGTGCAGGGCAACCTGACCGAACTCGACGAAGTGGTGCTGGGCGGCCTGCGTGCGCAGAGCGTGCAAGGGTCGATCAGCCCCGGCATGGAGCATGATACGGTGCTGCTGGGCATGAGCTTTCTGAACCTGTTCGCCATCGAAATGGCCGACGGCGAGATGCGCCTGCGCCTGCCCGAGCCGTGAGGCTCGCATGTCGTCGAGGAAGTGCTATGCTGTTCGACGTAAGGATACCAACCCATCGATGTCGAGGTAGGGTTCACCCCTGTCGATGTCGACCGATCAAGGAGAACGATTATGGGTATTGAAGTCGGTGGATTGCTGGGACTCATCTGGCTCGTCATTGTCATCTGGGCCATCGTCAAGGTCGCCAAGAGTCCGGCGAGCAGTCTCGCCAAGCTGGTCTGGATTCTGGTGCTGCTGATCTTCCCGCTGGTGGGATTGATCGCCTGGTTCCTGTTCGGTCCCAAGGGATAGCACGGGCGAACGCACGAACTACCCGCCCTACACGAGAAAGCAGGCCTTCGGGCCTGCTTTCTCGTTGGTGCTTGTGCTTGGCGTATGACCGCGCCGCGAGCGCTCGATCAGTGCTGAGAGCCGCTCTCTTCATTAGGCGGCGCCTTGTAGTGCCCTGGAATGGTCAGTTTTTCACCGTTGGGTAGATCGCGCACCTGGGTGGGTACGTAGACACGCTTGATGACGCTCTTGGCCTTCTGATTGCCCATTGCCTCCTCCTGCCGCTTCAGAAATCACGGTTGACAGCTTGCCCGGTCAACATTAGACCTCAATAAATCAAGAATCAAGCGTCGAAAAATGACGCTTGGCGGGCGGCAGGGGCGCCATCTTTCGCCGTGGCGCCACCGGGTCTTGCAATTTCGCTCGCCAACGTTAATAAAGAGTAAGCAAGTGTTACTATTGATCGTTTGGCGAGATCGCCGAGCCATCATTCGACCACGGGGAGCATCACCATGACCGAGGGAACGGGAGCCGACCATGATTGACCATCCCGATCAAGACCACGTGCTGATCATCGAAGATGACAAGCGCCTGGCCGAGCTCACCCGAGACTACCTGGAGAACAACGGTTTCCGGGTGACCATCGAGGCCGACGGCGCCAAGGGCGTCGAGCGCATCATGGAGCTTGCGCCGGACCTGGTCATCCTCGACCTGATGCTCCCCGGCGAAGATGGGCTGTCGATCTGCCGTCGGGTGCGACCCAACTTCGCCGGTCCCATCATGATGCTGACCGCGCGCACCGACGATCTCGACCAGGTGCTGGGGCTCGAGATGGGCGCCGACGACTACGTGCCCAAGCCGGTGCAGCCCCGGGTGTTGCTGGCGCGCATGCGGGCGCTGCTGCGCCGCGCCGACGCGCCGGCTGCGCCCAACGGTGAAGTGCGCCTGCAGTTCTCCAACCTCGAGATCGACAGCGCCACTCGCGAGGCGTGGCTCGACGGCGAGCGCATCGACCTGACCAGCGCCGAGTTCGACCTGCTCTGGCTGCTGGCCCGCAACGCCGGCACCGTGTTGACCCGCGAGGAGATCTTCAACGACCTGCGCGGTATCAAGTACGATGGCCAGGACCGCTCGATCGACGTGCGCGTCTCGCGCATCCGCCCGAAGATCGGCGACGACCCCCACCAGCCCCACCGCATCAAGACGGTGCGCAGCAAGGGCTATCTGTTCGTCAAGGATAGCTAGGATGCGAGCGCGTCCGGCGGTTTTCGCTGCATCGAAGAGGTAAGCGACATGTCGCGCGTGCTCGGCCATGGCTCCTTTCTGCGCTTCTACGTCCTGCTGGGGCTTTCGCTGTGCGTGGTGTTCCTGCTCACCATCGGCGGGCGCACCTTCATCGAGCAGGTGCGCCGGGAAGAGTTTCGCGAAAGGATGGCGAGCCTTCCGATGACGCTGATGACCGAGCAGCTCGCTGCACTGCCGCCTGCGCGCCGCGAGGCGCGCCTGAACATCTTTGCCCAGCAGCTCGGCATGCAACTGGCGCTGCGACCCCTGGATAGCGCCGAGCTGAACTATTTCGAGAAGGCGCGCCTGAAGCGCGGCGGCATCCTGATCGACGAGGACCCCTGGCAGTTGCGCCAGCGCCTTCCCGACGACGGCGTGTCGCCGAGCAGCGTGCTGAGCGCCACCTTCGTCGGCTGGAGCGAGCGGCAGTGGCAGGGCAGCCTGGTCGCGCTCGGCGAGTGGCTTTCGCGCACGCCCTATGCCGACCGGCCCGAGCTGCTCTCACGCCTGCACTCGACGGGCTGGCCCTTGGCCCTGCTCACTGCGCTTCCCGAGGATCTCACCCCTGCCCAGCATCAGCAGCTCGATCGCGGTGACGTGGTGATGCGCCTGGTGAACGAACAGCTGTCGCTGTCGTTTCTCTACCAGGTGCCGGGCAACGAGCAGTGGCTCAAGGCCGGACCCATCGCCCGGCGCGAGACGCTGCCCTTGAGCCTTCATCTGCCGCTGCTGATCGGCGTGATGGTGGTACTGAGCCTGATCATCTATCTCATCATGCGCAGCATCGAGGCGCGCATGGCGCGCCTGGAACTGGCCGCCACGCGCATCGCCAGCGGCCGGCTGGAGACCCGGGTGAAGGTCGAGAGCGGCGACTTCCTGGGCCGGCTGGGCATGGCCTTCAACGCCATGGCGAGTCAGGTGCAGACGCTGCTCAAGGGGCAGCAGGAGATGATCCGCGCGGTCTCCCACGAGCTTCGAACGCCGGTGGCGCGGATTCGCTTCGCGGTGCAGATGGTCGAGGACATGACCGAGGAGCCGGCGATCCGCCGCCAGCTCCAGGGTATCGATGCCGACATCGCCGAGCTCGACGATCTGGTCGACGAGATTCTTACCTACGCCCGCCTGGGCGGCGGGCCGGGTCACGGCGACGAGCTCGACATGGCGCCGGTGGAGTGCTGCGCTATGGCGCGCCGGGTGATCGACGCGCTCACCCCGCTGCACAAGTCGCTGACGCTCAAGCTCGAGGCGGAGGGTGAGGTCGAGATTCTGGCCGAGCCGCGCTACCTGCAGCGGGCGCTGCAGAACCTGGTGAGCAACGCCTGCCGCTACGGGCGTACCCAGGTCGTCATCCGTCTCTGGGACGAGCCGCACCTGGTGCGCATCGATGTCGAGGACGACGGGCCGGGCATTCCCGTGGAGGCGCGCGGTGACATCTTCAAACCCTTCGCGCGGCTCGACGACAGCCGGGCGCGCAGCTCCGGCGGCTACGGGCTGGGGCTCTCCATCGTCCACAAGGTGATGAGCGGCCACGGCGGCAGCGTCACCATCGACGAGAGCCCGACCCTCGGCGGGGCGCGCTTTACGCTTCTGATTCCTCGTCGTGACCCGCCGGCTTGATGCCGCTGAGCACCGCGAACGACGTTTCCCGCGCGGTACGCAGGAAATCCTTCATCCAGGGCGTATGGCGCGTCTCCTCGCGAATCGCGGCGAACAGCGTGCTCCAGATGCCCGACTCGCCGAGCTTCACGGCGCTCACGTAGGCGCGCTCGAGATACTCGGTCAGCGCCCAGTTGGGCAGCGCGCACACCCCGCGACCGCTGGCCACCAGCTGCATCATCATGATGGTCAGCTCGGCGGTGCGGATTTCCCTGGGGCGCACCTCGGCGGGGGTCAGGAACTGGGTGAAGACGTCCAGGCGGGTGTGCTCGACCGGATAGGTGATCAGCGTTTCGCCGGCCAGGGCCTCGGGCTCGACGAACGCCTTCTGAGCAAACGGGTGCTGGCGAGCCACCGCCAGCAGCCCCTCGTAGCGAAACAGCGGCGCGTAGTGGATACCGTCGATGGGCTGGGGGTCGGCGGTGATCACCAGGTCGAGCTGCTCGCGGGCCAGCGCCGGCAGCGGGTCGAAGTGGTGGCCGCTGGGGATGTCGATCTCGATCTCCGGCCAGTGATCGCGAAAGTAGTCCACCGTCGGCATCAGCCACTGGAAGCAGCTGTGGCACTCGATCGCCATGTGCAGGCGGCCCTGCTCGGTCCCGGCCAGGCGGGCCAGGTCGCGCTCGGCGCGGCGCACCGACGGCAGCAGTTCGTCGGCGAGGGCGAGAAGACGAAGCCCCGCCCGAGTGAACTCGACCGGGCGGGTCTTGCGCACGAACAGCGGCCCCGCCACGCGATGCTCGAGGTCCTTCAACTGATGGGAGAGTGCCGACTGGGTCAGGTGGACGCGCTCGGCGGCTTCGACCAGCGAGCCGGTTTCGCGCAGCGCAACCAGTGTGCGCAGGTGACGTAGTTCGATCATGGGCAAGATTCACGGTTCGAACCGGCCCGGGACCGGTTCATGACGGGGCAAGGCGCGCGGTGTCGGTCGCCGCGATGATAGGGGGATAGCTTCTCATACTCCCGCGCGCTTGCCCAAGCGCGTCAGCTCTTCGAGGCGAAGGCGTAGAGCAGCGTCTCCTGGGCGCTGATCGCATCGCCTGCGCCCGGCGACTGCAGCCGGTAGCTGCCATCGCTTTGCAAGAGCCAGCTCTGGCAGTTGTCCACCAGGTAGGTCTCGAGATCCTTGCGTACCCGGTTGGCGAGCTTCTTGTCCTTGAGCGGAAAGCAGGTCTCGACGCGGTGGAACATGTTGCGCGGCATGAAGTCGGCGCTCGAGCACCATATCTCGGGCTTGCCGCCGTTATGGAAGTGGAACACCCGGGTATGCTCGAGAAACCGTCCGATGATCGAGCGTACGCGGATGTTCTCCGACACGCCCTTCACCCCTGGACGCAGGCAGCACATGCCGCGAATGATCAGGTCGCACTCCACGCCCGCTTGCGAAGCGCGGTAGAGTGCCTTGATCAGCTTGGGCTCGGTGAGCGAGTTGCACTTGATGATGATGTGGCTGCGCTTGCCCTTGGCGGCGAACTGGGCCTCGCGGTCGATCATCTCGACGAGCCTCGGGTGCAGCGTGAAGGGGGCGTGCAGGAGAGTGTCGATTCGGCGTGCCTGGCCCATGCCGGAGAGCTGCTGGAAGACCCGGTGCACGTCGGCGCACAGCGTCTGGTTGGCGGTCAGCAGGCTGTAGTCGGTGTAGAGCTTGGCGGTCTTGGCGTGGTAGTTGCCGGTGCCGAGGTGGGCATAGTGGCGCAGCTCGCCCTTTTCGCGGCGCACGATATGCAGCATCTTGGCGTGGGTCTTGTAGGCCATGATGCCGTAGATCACGATGGCGCCAGCCTCCTGCAGGCGCGAGGCGAGCTGCAGGTTGTCGGCTTCGTCGAAGCGCGCGCGCAGCTCGATCACCACCGTGACCTCCTTGCCCTGGCTTGCCGCATCGACCAAGGCGCCGACGATCGACGAGTCCGCCCCGGTGCGATAGAGCGTCTGCTTGATCGCCAGCACGTCCGGGTCACGCGCCGCCTCGCGCAGCAGATCCTCGATGGGCGAGAACGACTGGAACGGGTGGTGGAGCAGGATGTCCTGCCGGGTGATGGCATCGAACAGGCTGCCTTCCTTCAGCGCCTTGGGCACGCTCGGCGTGAAGGGGCGGTAGCGCAGCTCGGGCCGGTCGACGTCGCCCAGTACCGACATCATGCGCGTCAGGTTCACCGGCCCCTCGACCCGGTAGAGATCCTCCAGGCCCAGGTCGAACTGGCGCAGCAGGAAATCGGTCAGCCCCTCCGGGCAGTTATTGGCCACCTCCAGGCGCACGCCGCTGCCGTAGCGTCGGGCAAGCAGTTCGCCCTTGAGCGCCGAAGCGAGATCCGACACCTCTTCCGGGTCGACGCTGAGATCCGCGTTGCGGGTCAGCCGGAACTGGTAGCAGCCGAGCACGCGCATGCCGGGGAACAGCTCCTCGGCGTGGGCGTGGATCATCGACGACAGGAACACGTACTCGGCGAAGCCCTCGGCGCACAGCTCCCGGGGCAGGGCGATCAGGCGCGGCAGCGAACGCGGCGCGGGCAGGATCGCCATGCCGCCGGAGCGCCCGAAGGCGTCCTTGCCCTCGAGCTCGACGATGAAGTTGAGGCTCTTGTTGACCAGTCGCGGAAACGGGTGAGAAGGGTCCAGGCCGATGGGGCTGATCACCGGCATGATCTCGGTATCGAAGAACGTGCGCACCCACGCCTTCTGTGCCTCGGTCCACTGGTCGCGGCGGCGAAAGCGCAGGCCCTGGGCCTCCAGCGCCGGCAGCAGGGTGTCGTTCAGAATCTGGTACTGGCGAGCGATCTGGCGGTGGGCGATGTCGGAAATCTCCGCCAGCACTGCCTTGGGCAGGCGGCCATCCACCGAGGTGGTGTCGTCGTTGAGAGCGATCTGGTGCTTGAGCCCGGCCACGCGGATCTCGAAGAACTCGTCCATGTTGGAGGAGAAGATCAGCAGGAACATCAGCCGGTTCAAGAGCGGGTGAGCGTCGTCCAAGGCCTGTTCGAGCACCCGGATGTTGAACTGCAGGTGGGAGAGCTCGCGGTTGAAGTAGAGCTCCGGGTCGTCCAGGTCGGTCTGCGCCAGCGCCTCCTTGGCCTGCACGCCGGTCGGGGTGCGGTTGATGCGCAGAGCCGGAAGATCACCCTCGACGCCGGCGCCCTCGACGCCTTGAAGCGGTGTGGACTCCGACGAGTGCATCTCCATGGCCTTACCCCCTGCAGAGTGGCTGTCGCGCCGGCGGCGCTTATCTTGAACGTAGTGTGAAACCTCGCATTCTGCAGGGGAAATATGACACTTCGGTGTCAGCGCGCGGGGTGCTCGGCGAGCAGGCGCGCGGCGTCGAGGGCGAAGTAGGTGAGAATGCCGTCGGCGCCGGCGCGCTTGAAGCACATCAATGACTCCAGGATCACCGCGTCGGGGTCGAGCCAGCCATGGTCGAAGGCGGCGCGGTGCATGGCGTACTCGCCGCTCACCTGGTAGGCGAAGGTGGGCACGCCCAGTTCGCTCTTGACCCGGCGCACCACGTCCAGATACGGCATGCCGGGCTTGACCATCACCATGTCGGCGCCCTCGGAAATGTCGAGCGCGACCTCGTGAATCGCCTCGTCGGTGTTGGCCGGGTCCATCTGGTAGGTGCGCTTGTCGGCTTTACCCAGGTTGCCCGCCGAGCCCACCGCATCGCGAAACGGGCCGTAGTAGGCGGAGGCGTACTTGGCGCTGTAGGCCATGATGCGCACGTTGTGCAGGTTGTCCTGCTCGAGTACCCGGCGAATGGCGCCGATACGCCCATCCATCATGTCGGAAGGGGCCAGCACGTCGGCGCCGGCCTCGGCGTGGGAGAGCGCCTGCTTGAGTAGCGTGTCCACGGTACGGTCGTTCTGCACGTAGCCCTGCTCGTCGAGAATGCCGTCCTGGCCGTGGCTGGTGTAGGGGTCGAGTGCCACGTCGGTGATCAGGCCAAGCTCCGGCAGCGCGGCCTTGAGCGCGCGCACGCAGCGCTGGATCAGGCCGCTGGCGTTGTAGGCTTCCTCGGCGAGCTCGCTCTTGTGCTCCGGGCCGACCACCGGGAACAGCGCCAGCGCCGGGATGCCGAGTTCGAAAGCTTCGCGGGCCTGCTCGATCAGAAGATCGATGGAGAGGCGCTCGACGCCGGGCATCGAGTCCACCGCCTCGCGCTGGTTCTCGCCCTCGAGCACGAACACCGGCAGGATCAGGTCGGACGGGCTCAGGTGGGATTCACGCATCAGACGGCGCGAGAAGTCGTCGCGGCGCATGCGGCGCATGCGGGTGGCGGGAAACTGACGGGGTGTGCTCATGAACTCTCCGCTTGGCTCGTAGGAGTAAGGCCTTTTCGACACGAGTATATCAGCCACGGCCTGCGGCGAAAGCCGCCTTGTGGCGCTCGTCGAGAGTGACTAGAGTGTCGATTCGACCATGGCGCTGGCTTCGCGCGCATGGACATAACCAAGGGAGTGAGGCATGGGCAAACAAGTAGCAGTGATTCTGGCCGGCTGCGGCGCTTATGATGGATCGGAGATTTACGAAACCACGCTGACGCTTCTACGCCTGGATCAACTGGGGATCGGCTACCGCGCCTTCGCACCGGACATCGAGGCGCACCACGTCATCGACCACCGGACCCAGGACGTGACCGAGGGCGAGGCGCGCAACGTGCTCACGGAGTCCGCGCGGCTGATGCGTGGCGACATCCAGCCGATCGACGAGCTCGACGCCGACGCCTTCGATGCCGTGATCGTTCCCGGCGGCTTCGGGGTGGCCAAGAACCTTTGCGACTTCGCCGAGAAGGGCGATGCCATGGAGGTGCTCGAAAGCCTCAAGCCCGCACTCGCCGCCTTCAAGGAGGACGCCAAGCCCATCGGCCTGATGTGCATCGCGCCGGTGCTGGTGCCGAAGCTTCTCGGCGACGGCATCGCGGTGACCATCGGCCGCGACCCGGGCGTATCCGGCGCGATCAGCGCCATGGGCGGGCTGCACCGGGGCTGCGATGTCGACGACATCGTGGTGGATCTCGAGCACCGGGTGGTGACCACGCCGGCCTACATGCAGGCCACGCGCATCAGCGAGGCGGCCAGCGGCATCTTCAAGCTGGTCGAGCGGATCGACGAGATGATCGACCAGACCCGCAACTGAGCCCCGGACCCCGCCGGATACGAAAAAGCCTCTGCAGGTCGCAGAGGCTTTTTTCGATCGACGGCCCGGCGCTAGTCGGTCGCGTCCTCGGCGGCCTGCCGGCGCCGACGCACCAGCCGGCCGAACAGCAGGCCCACCTCGTAGAGCAGGTACATGGGGATCGCCAGGAGGCTCTGCGAGATCACGTCCGGCGGGGTCAGAAGCATGCCGATCACGAAACACCCCAGGATGATGTAGGGGCGCTTCTGCGACAGGCTCTCCACGGTGGTCGCCCCGGAGAGGATCAGCAGAAACGTCGCGATGGGAATCTCGAAGGCCACGCCGAAGGCGAAGAACAGCTTCAGCACGAAGTTCAGGTACTGGTTGATGTCGGTCATCACCGCCACGTTGGCCGGGCCCGTCTGGGTGAAGAACTCGAACAGCAGCGGGAACACCACGTAGTAGGCGAAGGCCGCGCCGGCATAGAACAGCGCCACGCTCGAGACCAGAATCGGTATCGCCAGTGCCTTCTCGTTGTCGTAGAGCCCCGGGGCGATGAATGCCCAAGCCTGATGAAGCACGAAGGGAATCGCCAGGAACACCGCGACCACCAGGGTCAGCTTGAACGGCGCCAGAAAGGGCGAGGCCACTTCTGTCGCGATCATCTGCGAGCCCGGCGGCAGCATGGCCATCAGGGGGTCGGCCACGAAGGTATAGAGATCGTTGGCGAAGGCGTAGAGCGCCAAAAAGATGACCACGATGACCACCACCGCCTTGATCAGGCGCGAGCGCAGCTCGATCAGGTGCTCGATCAACGGGGCCTGGCTCTGGTCTTCGCGCGCCTTGTCTGAATCGCCCGGCTTGCTCATGGGGAGGTGCTGTCCTTCTTCGGGTCGGCCTTCCTCGGGTCGGCCTTCTTCGGATCGGTGTCGGCGGGTGCGTCGGTGGCCGGTGCCGGCGAGACCACGGGCTCCTCGTGAACCGTCTTCAGCGCGTCGTCGAGATGAGTTCTGGCTTCTTCCACGTACTTGTCGGCCTGTGCGGAGTTGCCGCCCGGGCGCGAGGTGACGCGCGTAACATCGGCGATGCGCTCCACGTCGCGCTTGGCCTGGGAGAGGCTCTCGTCGAGCTTCTTCTGCTGGTCGCTGAGCTTCTGGCGAAGCTCCTCGGCCTCGAGCTGAGCGGTGATCTCGCGCTGCATGCCGGATACCGTTCGCTTGATCTTGCCGATCCACATGCCGGTGGTGCGCGCGGCCTTCGGCAGCCGCTCGGGACCGAGCACCACCAGCGCCACGATACCGATGAGCATGAGTTCGAGAAAGCCGATATCCAGCATGGCTTACGGACGCTCCTCGAAGCGCTTCTCGTCCGCCTTGCGCTTCTCTTCGGCCTGGACGTCGAACGTGTTGCCCGGCTCCTCGTGGGCGACGCGGGCGGCGTCGTCGCGCTCGGCACTTTTGTCTTTTTCGTCTTCGCTCATGGCACTCTTGAACCCTTTGACCGCGCCGCCGAGATCGGTGCCGACGTTGCGCAGCTTCTTGGTGCCGAAGATCAGGATGATGATGCCCAGAACGATCAGGAGCTGCCAGATACTGATGCCACCTAACATAGTCGTTTCCTCATGAAGAAAAGGATCAAAGAACGGGTGATTTCTTGTTCGGGATCAGCGCTGCCGGGACGCCTTTTCGTCGTGGCCCGAGACCCCGAAACGGCGGGCGAGCTCGTCGAGCACGCTTTCATGATCGAGCCCAAGATGCGAGAGCATGACCAGGCTATGAAACCACAGATCCGCGGTTTCGGCGATAACCGCCTGACGCTCGCGCTCGCCGCCGTGCTCGGCATCCTTGGCGGCGAGCACGACCTCGACGGCCTCTTCGCCCACCTTCTCGAGAATCTTGTTGAGCCCCTTGTGATGCAGGGAGGCGACGTAGGAGTCTTCCGGTGCGGCGTGGCGGCGCTGGTCAAGCACCCGGGCGAGGTGGTCGAGAACGGGCGAGGTGTCGGCGGTGCTCATCGAAATCCTTGGGTCAATGCGCTTGAATGGAAAAGGGGCGCCTGATGGCATGAGTGTAGCGTAGCTTGGGCGCCATTACTGCCATAAAAGCAGGATCAGGCCGGCGCCGGCCGCGGCGAGCAGCGGCCAGGGCTGGGCCAGCGCCCAATCGCTCAGGGGCTGCCAGGCCAGGGCCACGGCCACCAGCGCCACGCCGATGCGCAGGCGGTGATGGCGCTTTCTCTGCTGGGCGTACTTCGCCTCGAGCTCGGTGATGGCGTTGGCCTGGGCATGGCGCTGGCGATGCTCCTGCTCCATGCGACCCAGCGCCTGGTGGGCGAGCACCGGAAGCTCCGGCAATTGACGGGAAAGCTCCGGCGCCTGGCGCTTGAGCGACTCCCAAAGCCCCCCGACCCCGGCGCGCTCCTTCATCCACTGCTCGAGATACGGCTTTGCGGTGCTCCACAGGTCGAGCTCCGGGTAGAGCTGGCGCCCCAGGCCCTCGATGTTGAGAAGCGTCTTCTGCAAGAGCACCAGCTGCGGCTGCACTTCCATGTTGAAGCGCCGCGCGGTCTGGAAGAGACCCAAAAGCACCTGACCGAAGGAGATGTCCTTGAGCGGCTTTTCCAGGATCGGCTCGCACACCGTGCGAATGGCGGCGGCGAACTCGTTGGCGCGGGTGTTTTCACCGACCCAGCCGGACTCGATATGAAGGGCCGCCACCTCGTAGTAGTCCTGGTGGAAGAAGGCCAGCAGGTTGCGCGCCAGATAGTCCTGATCTTCCCGGGTGAGGCTGCCGACGATCCCGCAATCGATGGCGATGTACTGCGGGTCCTGAGGGTTGTCGGCGTTGACGAAGATGTTGCCCGGGTGCATGTCGGCGTGAAAGAAGTTGTCGCGAAACACCTGGGTGAAGAACAGCTCGACCCCGCGCTCGGCGAGCTTCTTGAGATTCACGCCCTTTTTCATCAGGGTGTCGAGATCCGCCACCGGCACCCCGTGGATGCGCTCCTGGACCATGACGTGGCGCCGAGTGAAGGGCCAGTAGATGGTCGGCACGAACAACAGCGGCGAATCCTTGAAATTGCGCTTGAGCTGGGAGGTGTTGGCGGCCTCCTTGTAGAGATCCAGCTCGTCGAACAGCGTCGACTCGTAGTCGCGGATCACCTCCACCGGGCGCAGCCGGCGCGCCTCGGGCACCCGGGCCAGCAGCTTGGCGACGCGGTACATCAGCGCCATGTCCTGGCGCATGATCGCATCGATGCCGGGGCGGATGATCTTGACCACCACCTCCTCGCCGCTGTGCAGGGTGGCGGCGTGTACCTGGGCGATGGAGGCCGACGCCAGCGGCGCGCGATCGAAACTCGCGAAGGCCTCGTCCAGCGTCATCTCGAGCTCTTTCTCGACCCGCGCGACGGCCCGCTCGCCGGGGAACGGCGGCACCTGGTCCTGAAGCCTTCTGAGTTCGTCGGAGATGTCGTCCGGCAGCAGGTCGCGGCGGGTCGAGAGCATCTGGCCGAACTTGATGAAGATCGGCCCCAGCGACTCCAGCGCCAGACGCAGGCGCTCGCCACGCGAGCGCTGGCCGACGGGGATCAGGCGCAGCGGCATGAACCACATCAGAAGGCGCGACCACAGCGGCAGGCGCTCGACGGGAACCAGCGTGTCAAGGCGATGGCGGGCGATCACCCAGAGGATCTTGAACAGCCGCAGGCTCATGAAGCGCGCTCCGTGGCCAGCGCCTTCAGGCGCCGCTCCAGGCGATGAAAGCGCGCTTCCAGCCGGTCGGTGGCCTCGTCGAGCTCGGTAAGGGCATCGCGCAGCACCTCGCGCTGAGCGCGCCCGGGCAGAAGCTTGGCTTCCTCGAAGACGTACTCGGAGACGTCCTGAAAGAGCTCCTCCTTGGCGCGCAGGCCAAAGCGGCCCAGCCGGCGCATGCCCTGGGCGAGCGAGTGGGCGGGGGTCGCGCCGAGCCAGGTGGCGAGCTCGCCTTCCCAGTCGAGATCCAGGTCGAAGAACAGCTCCCGGGTAGCTTCCAGCACACCGATGCGCCCGCGCACCGCCAGCTTGCCCTCGAACATCAAGCGCTCGAGCGACGCGCCGCCAAGCCATTCCGATAAGGTTTCCGGGGTGAGCTCGACGACGGCGTCCGCCTCGGATTCGTCGACCTCGTCGCCGGACAGCAGGTCGACACCGGCCGCGTGGTAGGCGAGCAGCAGGGCCAGGTGGGGTTTCTCGAACCGGATCAGAAGCCGGCTGCCGGCCAGCGCCGCCAGCCGGTTGGGGGCTGCCGGGTCACGGGCGAGCAGCGCGTTGAGGGTACGTTCACAACCGGCCAGCAGCAGGGTCGGGGTTAACAGCATGACCACCTCGGGGCCGTCGGCGTCGGTGTCCGCCGCGTCATAGCTTGATCCCGCGGTGCAGCGCGACGATGCCGCCGGTCAGGTTGGTGTACTCGACACGCTCGAGGCCGGCGGCCTCCATCATCGCCTTCAGCGTCTCCTGGTCCGGGTGCATGCGGATCGACTCGGCAAGATAGCGATAGCTTTCGCCATCCTTGGCCACCAGCTCCCCGATCCTGGGCAGAAAACGGAACGAGTACTCGTCGTAGGCCTTGGTCAGCAGCGGGTTGGCGGGCTTGGAGAACTCCAGCACCAAAAGGCGACCGCCGGGCTTGAGCACGCGCGCCATCGAGCGCAGCGCGGCGTCCTTGTCGGTGACGTTGCGCAGGCCGAAGGCGATGGTGATGCAGTCGAAGTGGTTGTCCGGGAAGGGCAGGCACTCGGCGTTGGCCTGGACGTACTCGACGTTGCCGCCCACGCCGTTGTCGATCAGCTTGTCACGGCCGACATTGAGCATCGAGGCGTTGATGTCGGCGAGCACCACCTTGCCGCGCGGGCCGACCAGGCGCGAGAACTTGAGGGTCAGGTCGCCCGTGCCGCCGGCGATGTCCAGCACCCGATGGCCCGGGCGCACCCCGGCGCGCTCGATGGTCAGGCGCTTCCACACCCGATGGATGCCGAAGGACATCAGATCGTTCATCACGTCGTAGCGCGCGGCCACCGAGTGGAAGACATCGGCGACGCGAGAGGCTTTCTCGTCGAGCGGAACTTCCTGGTAGCCGAAATGGGTCGTGCGCTTTTCCGTGGGGCTCATGAGGCGGCAGGCTCCCGAGTTCGAGGCGGAGGTCGATGGCGCGGCGGCCATCGCTTGAATTGGGTTGGCTGTATTGTAGCCTTCTCTTGGCCGCTTTGTCTGCGCCGGGGCGCAATCGTCACAGCTCCTTGAAAAGAATCCCCTTGGGCTCGCGGGAGGCACCGGCGCTGGCCAGCTGATCCAGGTATTCCGCCCAGTAGGTATCCTGGTGGGTGGCGATCTCGTAAAGGTAGTCCCAGCTGTAGAGGCCGCTGTCGTGGCCATCGTCGAAGTGCAGCTTGAGCGCGTAGTGGCCGGTCTGGGTGATGTTCAAGAGGCCTACGTCGCGCTTGCCGGTCTGCAGCACGGCGCTGTCGGCGCCGTGGCCGCGCACTTCCGCCGAGGGGGAGTAGACGCGCAGGAGTTCGATCGGCACGCGGTAGTGAAGATCGCCCGGGTAGGTCAGCTCCAGCAGGCGGTTTTTCTTGTGGTAGTGCACGTGGGTAGGGATCGGGCTGTCCATGAGGCTCTCCTTGAGCGAGCGGTGAATGGACGACAGGCGGGCGCGAGCACCCGCCTGCAAGGCGTGGACCTGGATTCGAGGTGTCAGCCTACAGAATATAGCGCGACAGGTCCTCGTCGACGGCAAGCTCCCCGAGCTGGGCGTTGACGTAGTCGGCGTCGACCACCAGGGGGCTGTCCATGTCGCCGCCCTTGAAGGAGGCCTCTTCCAGCAGGCGCTCCATCACGGTGTGCAGGCGCCGCGCGCCGATGTTCTCGGTGCCTTCGTTGACCTGCCAGGAGATCTCGGCGATGCGCTCGATGCCGTCCGGAGTGAACTCGACGTCGAGCCCTTCGGTGGCGAGCAGCGCCTGGTACTGCTTGGTGAGCGAGGCCGACGGCTCGGTCAGGATGCGCTTGAAGTCGTGGGGCGTGAGCGCATCGAGCTCGACGCGGATCGGCAGGCGGCCCTGCAGCTCCGGAATCAGGTCCGACGGGCGCGACAGATGGAAGGCACCGGAGGCGATGAACAGAATGTGGTCGGTCTTGACCATGCCGTACTTGGTCGAGACGGTCGAGCCTTCGATCAGCGGCAGCAGGTCGCGCTGCACGCCTTCGCGGGAAACCTCGCCGCCGCTCGACTGGCCGCTGCCCTTGGCGACCTTGTCGATCTCGTCGAGGAACACGATGCCGTGCTGCTCGACCGCCTCGACGGCGCGCGCCTTGATCTCCTCCTCGTTGACCAGCTTGCCGGCCTCCTCGTCGCGCAGCAGCACCAGCGCTTCCTTGACGGTGACGCGGCGGTTCTCGCGCTTTTGCTGGCCCATGCTGGAGAACAAGCTCTGCAGCTGGTTGGTCATCTCCTCCATGCCCGGCGGGGTCATGATGTCCACGCCCTGGCCCTGGGAGGTGACTTCGATGTCGATCTCCTTGTCGTCGAGCTGGCCCTCGCGCAGTTTCTTGCGAAACGACTGGCGGGTGGCGTTCTC
>NZ_JAMZBD010000016.1:0-16106 GCF_024158685.1 Halomonas sp. 707D4
CGACTACGGCAACCGGGTCGGCCACCAGCGCCAGATGGCGCTTCTGGACAAGTACGGCGTGCGCGGGTCGGTGTCGCTGTCGACGGCGCTTTGCGAGCATCACCCGGAGATCATCCAGATGTGCCGGGAGCGCGACTGGGAGTTCTTCAGCCACGGGATCTACAACACGCGCTACACCTACGGCCTGAGCGAGGCCCAGGAGCGCGCCATGATCCGTGACAGCATGGAGACCATCCATCGCCACACGGGTCAGGCCTGCGCCGGGTATCTGGCACCGGCGCTGTCGCACTCCGAGCACACTCTGGACCTGTTCGCCGAAGTGGGCGAGGAACTCTTTGGTGAGCGCGGCGGGCTCTACACCTGCGATCTCTTCCACGATGACCAGCCTACGCCGGTTCGCGTGCGCTCCGGCAAGCGCTTCATTTCCCTGCCCTATTCGCTCGAGATGAACGACACCATCGTCTACGCGGTGAACAAGGTCGAGCCGCGCCAGTACGCCATCATGCTCAAGCGCCACTTCGACCGCCTGTACCAGGAGGGCGCCGAGTCCGGCACGGTGATGTGCATCCCTACCCACAACTACCAGGTGAGCTGCCCGCACCGCATCAAGGCGTTCGAGGAGGCGCTCGAGTACATCACCGGCCACTCGGACGTGTGGGTCGCCACCGGCCGGGAGATCGCCGAGTACTACCGGGCGCACTATCACGATGCGG
Organism: Halomonas sp. 707D4; assembly: GCF_024158685.1. NCBI lineage: Bacteria > Pseudomonadati > Pseudomonadota > Gammaproteobacteria > Oceanospirillales > Halomonadaceae > Halomonas > Halomonas sp. 707D4. The sequence goes on from NZ_JAMZBD010000016.1 coordinate 714, forward strand.
CGCTCGCAAGCATGCAGGCGCAGGCCGCCACCGCAACAGGGGAGAGTTGACACCATGGCGCTCGACGACGATTACCTGGACTACCCGCTGCGCCGTTACGGCTACGACCACGACCGCTACGACTGGTCGATGCTCGACGAGCGTTCCCCTGTCACCTGGCCCGGCGGCAAGACGCTGGCGGTGTGGATCAACGTGTCGCTGCAGTTCTACCCGCTCGACCAGCGCGGCGTGCCCTTCAAGGTACCCAACGGCATGACCATGCCCTACCCGGATCTGCGCCACTTCTCGCTGCGCGACTACGGCAACCGTGTGGGCATCTACCGGGTGCTGAAGGCCCTCGAGCAGCACGGCATCACGCCGACCTACGCGATCAACGCCCAGCTTGCCGAGCAGACGCCTTATCTCATCAAGCGCCTTCAAGAGCACGGCGGCGAGTTCATCGCCCACGGCTGGAACATGGATCATCTGCACTACGGCGGCCAGCCGATCGAGGAAGAGGCCGAGCTGGTCGCGCGCTCGGTGGAGACCCTTCGCCGCGTGACCGGCCAAACCATTCGCGGCTGGCTCGGCCCGGCGAAGCACCAGAGCTTCAACACGCCGGATCTGCTGGTAAAGAACGGCATCGAGTACTGCGCCGACTGGGTCAACGACGAGCTGCCCTACGCCTTCAAGACCGCTTCGGGCGCGCTCACCATGATGGGACTTTCCACCGAGATCGAGGATCAGTTCGTGATGAGCCAGAACCTGCACTCGGAGGATGCCTGGGTCGCGCAGGTCAAGGACGCCTTCGACTTTCTGCTCGAGGAGTCCCGCACGGCGGGCGGGCGACTCTTCGCGCTGAACCTGCACCCCTGGCTTGTCGGCCAGCCGCACCGCATCGCCTGTCTCGAAGAAGTGCTCGCGCATATCGCCCAGCACGCGCAGATCTGGCAGGCACCGGCGGGCGAGATCCTCGACGCGTTCAAGGCGGCTCAATCCAGCGACGATCAGGGAGCGCGCTGATGGCCATTCACCCCTATAGCGAGACAGAGACGTTCGAGGTTCATCTGCCGCTTCTGATCATCGGCGCTGGCGCCTGTGGACTGGTGGCCGCCCTCAAGGCGCGAGAAGCAGGCATCGAACTTGCCGTGCTCGAACGCGATGATCTGCCCCGGGGCAGCACGGCGATGTCATCGGGTTTCATTCCCGCCGCCGGCACCCGCTTTCAGCAGGCGCTGGAAATCGAGGACAGCCCCGAGATCATGGCCGAGGACATCCAGCGCAAGAACGGCTTCCAGGCGGACCCGGCCATCGTCGAACTGCTGGCCCGCGAATCGGGATCGACCATCGAATGGCTGGCGGACGCGCACGGCGTGGCGTTCGAGCTGGTCGAAGGCTTTCTCTACCCCGGCCACCGGCGACTGCGCATGCATGCCACGCCTCGGCGCACCGGTGAAGAGCTGATGGGAGCGCTGTTGAACGCCGTCGAGCGCGCAGGTGTGGATATCCTGACTCAGGCGCGGGTGGTGGATCTCTACGTGGACGACACCCGACAAGTGCGCGGCGTGGCGCTCGAACGCCCGGACGGCAGCCGCGAGCGCATCGGCTGCGACGCCTTGGTGCTGGCCTGCAACGGCTTTGGCGGCAACCCTGACCTCGTGCGGCGCCACATCCCTTCGCTTGGCGAGGCGCTCTACTATGGTCACGAAGGCAACCAGGGGGATGCCCTCCTATGGGGCGAGGCGATGGGCGCAAGTGCCAGGGACCTCGGCGCCTGCCAGGGCCACGGGTCGCTGGCGACCCCTCACCAGATCTTGATCAGCTGGGCGCTGATGATGCAGGGCGGGATTCAGGTCAACCTGCACGGCGAGCGCTTCTCCAACGAGCACGGCGGCTACTCGGAACAGGCGGCCAAGGTGATCGCCCAGCCGGAGCGGGTCGCCTGGAACCTGTATGACGAGCGTATCCATCAGAACGCGCTCGAGTTCGAGGATTACCGCAACGCCTTCGGAGCTGGCGCGGTGCGCCGCTTCGAGACCCTGGAGGCGCTGGCCGACGGCGCGAACTTGCCTATCGAGGCGCTGGAGGCGACCTTCGACACCGTGCAACGGCACACGAGCGCGCAGACGCCGGACACCTTCGGCCGTACCTTCGAGCGCGCCGACCGGCTCCAGCCGCCCTACTACGCCGTTCGCGTCACCGGGGCGCTGTTCCATACCCAGGGCGGGCTCGAGGTGAACACCCAGGCACGGGTGCTGGACACCGAAGGCAAGGCGCTGCCCAACCTGTTCGCCGCCGGGGGCGCCGCCCGCGGGGTCTCCGGCGCGGGGGATAGCGGCTACCTCTCGGGCAACGGTCTGTTGAGCGCCGTGGTGCTGGGCGCGGTAGCGGGCCAGAGCGCCGCGTCACTCTTGAACTTACAACTGCACTCGGCCGCGTTGCCGTGATGCAAGCTTCATCGCCCCGCTCGTCGGGGCTTTTGCTAAGCAGTTGATTTCGTGGTTTGCTTGCCGCTTCGCCCCGCTGCCACGAGCTCATCGATGTTCCATCTGCTTCTTGCACTGCCCTGCCTGATCGTGATCGCCCGCTACCTCTGGCCGCTTGGCTGGCCCCGCTGGCTCAAGGCGCTGCTCGGCGCGGCGCTGCTGCTGGTCTCCCAGCACCACCTGCTGACCCGGCTCGCCTTCGGCAGCATGTTCTCGCCGGAAGTGCCGCGGGAGATGGTGCTGGTCGTCAACGCCGTGTTCGGGGCGATGATCTTCCTGGCGCTGATGCTGATCGTGGTCGATGTCGCGACCGCGTTGCTCGCCTTGTGCAAACGCCGCCGACTGACGATTGCCGCACCGCTTCGCCACGGGCTGGCCATCGTCGCGCTGGCGCTGGGAGCTTTCGCCGTGAACCAGGCGGCACGCGTTCCGCCCTTGAAGGAGGTCGAGATTTCCATCGCGGGGTTGCCGGCGGCCTTCGACGGCTACCAGATCGTCCACCTGACCGATCTTCACTTGAGTCGGCTCTTCCAGGCCCCGTGGGCGGAAACGGTCGTCACCAAGACCAACCAGCTGGCGCCGGACGCCATCCTGATCACCGGCGACCTGATCGACGGCACCCTCGATGCCCGCCGTGACGACGTGGCGCCGCTCGCGGCGCTGAGCGCACCGGATGGCGTGTTCGCAAGCCCCGGTAACCACGAGTACTACTTCGGATACGACACCTGGATGAACCACTACCAGGCGCTCGGCATGCAGATACTGGCCAACCAGCACGTCGTGGTGGAGCGCGACGGCAGCGCCCTGGTGCTGGCCGGGGTGACGGATGCCTCCGCCGCTCGCCACGGCTACCCGGCGCCGAACCTGGCCGCCGCGCTCGAAGGTGCGCCGAACGACGCGCCAATCGTGCTGCTCGATCATCAACCCCGCAACGCCCGCGCGGCGGCGGCCCAGGGGGTCGACTTGCAGCTTTCCGGCCATACCCACGGCGGCATGCTGGTGGGTTTCGATCGTATCGTGGCGCGTGCCAACGAAGGGTTCGTGTCGGGCATTTATGCACTCGACGGCATGACGCTCTACCTGAACAGCGGTACCGGCCTGTGGCCCGGCTTCGCCCTGCGCCTGGGCAAGCCCTCGGAGCTGACGCGAATCACCCTGCGCGCGCAGTGACCACCGGCAGTGCGACCATCACGATGTCTTGCCGGCGCCCGTGGTGGATGATCGCCGGGCAAGCGCCCAGCGCACCGCGTCGATCGCCACGATGACGACGAGACTCGCTCCCATCACCGGCAGGGCGAGCCCCAACAGCACCAGCAGCACGATCAGGCTCAGCTGTGTCATCCGCGGCAACATGAGGAACAGCGCGGTCACGGTCTGGGCCTGGTGGATCGTCGTGCTTCTGACGCGCAGCCACCACATGCGATACCCCCACACCACCAGAAATGCCAGGGCGGCGGCAAACAGCGCCAGCACCAGCTGGTTGGCGAGGCCGAACAGCACGCCCATGTGCAGGTCGACGCCCCAGCGCGTGAGTTTTGCCGCGAGCGGAAAGGTGGCGAAGTCGGTCTGGTCGAGAACGCGCATGTCGGCGGGGTCGAGCGCGACCTGGTCGACCTGGGTCGGCCAGCGGCGGTCGATTTCCGATACGCGCCAGGCGCGCCCGACGCTCGCCGGCGGCTCAATCTGAAGGCCGCCGGCCATCAGCCCGGCGCCCCGGGCCGCCGCCAGCGCCTGATCGAACCCCTCGGGCCTTGCGTGATGCCCCCCCTCGGGGGCATGGCTCATGCCGTGACCGGCGTGGGGGTCGGTGCTTTCCGGCTCGGCCGGCGCCTCGAGCAGGGTCGAGACGCTCGGCGTTGCCCAGCCCCAGGCATTGCGCAGCTCGGCGATATTGCTGCCGGCCCACTGGGACCAGGTCAGCCCGGTCGCGGAGAAGAACAACAGCCCGACCAGGGCCAGAACGCCCACCGTGGCGTGACGGCGTCGCGGCGCCAGGCGCGGACTTGCGCCCTTGAGCGCCCGGCGCCGGGCGACCCAGAGCACGGTCCCCAAAAGCGCGATGACCCAGAGCCAGGAAGCCGCCAGTTCGCTGTACAAGCGCCCGATGTCCCCCAGCATCAGCCCGCGGTGAAAGTGGTCGAGCGCGGTACGAAACGGCAGGATGCCACTGGTACCGTAGACCGTCATGTCGCCGCGCACCTCGAGGGTGGCCGGATCGATGAAAATGGCGCGGTGCTCCGAGGGGCCAAGCGACGGGTCGGCGAACATGACGCGGGTGGTGCCACCCGCCTCCGGCGCCGGGCGCACCGCCGCCGGAAGCCCCGCCTGTCCAGAGGCCACCTGTGCAGCCTCGATCTGACGCGCCAATGGCTCCCCGGCCTCCTGGCTGCTGGCCGTGAGGGCGTCGCGGTAGAGCCACTCCTCCACCGCAGGCGTCATCACGTACACGATGCCGCTGAGCGCGGCGACGAGAATGAACGGCCCGATCAAAAGCCCGATATAAAAGTGCATGCGCATGAGCAGCGCAAACAGAAGTTTGCCCGTTCGCTTGGGCGCCGAACTACCTTGCGTCGATCCCATGATTCCCTCGTTATTGACGGTTGAACGCGTTAGTGCGATGAATGTTCACCGGGTGCAACAAATAAAACGGTAATAAGCGATCGGCCTTAAACTTCCTGAAAGACGTCAATGAAACCTTCAAGGTGATATCAAAAAAGCTCTCTGGCGCTGGCATGACGAAGTGAAACGCGCTCTTCAACCACCGTGCCTGAACGGCGGTCACGACATGACGATATCACCGGCATCGATACGCTCGACCGCTCGCCGCGGCGATATGCCGCCGGCGCCTTTCACGTCCGATGGCAACCGGATGCTAGACTGACGCTTTACTGTCACTGCCGGATGCCCCCACGTGCCGATGCCGCGCCTCTGTCCACCACGCTCGCAGCGCTATTGCATGACGCTGGCCCTTGCGTGTCTGGCCATGACGCTGCTGTTCGTCGGCCCGCTGATCTCGCAGTTTCAGGCCAGCTTTCACGGCCCTGCACAGCAGGAGACGGCCCACCACCACGCTCAACACGACCACGCAGCGCCGCACCAAGGCACTGCAAAGCATCATCAAGCCGCCGGCGCCGGGGAGCTGTCGCACTGGCACCTGCTGTGCGGCTACTGCGAACTCTGGCAGCACACGCCGACGCTGTTTCTCCACTTGCCGGACATTGCTCGCCAGGCACTTGTCCCCCCTCAGGGCGGTTTCATCGCGCCCTCTATCGGGACACTTCGTCAATCCAACTATCCCCACGCGTTGACCCGTGGGCCACCCGCTTTCACACATCGCGAGTTATAAACAATCGGGAATGACGACCGCGATTCTAATGCGTTTAACTAGAAAACCAATAGCGCCTTTTGACTTTTTAAACGTCAATCAAGGTGGCGTTTTATTACATTCGAGATTTACGTTTAATGCGCAGTTTTAATACTTTTTTAGCGTCATAAAAACGGTCAACGAAGGCTCTCGGTCGTTTTTCCAGTCCGGGTTTAGGTTTTTTAAAGCCACAAAAAAACCGCATCCGAAGATGCGGTCATGGCACCCGATAGACACCGCTACTCCCAGACGGCACCCGCCAGGGCGTCGAGGGGAATCTTCAGGTAGCGCTGGCCGTTGGCTTCCGGGGCAGGCAGTCGTCCGCCCTGAACGTTCACCTGCAGCGCGTGCAATATCAGTTTCGGCATGGGCAGCGTCTTGTCGCGAGCCTGTCTGAGCTCGACGAACGCCGCCTCGCGGTTGTCGCTCAGGTGCGGATTGTTCTCGCGCTGCTCGGCCACGCGGCTCTCCCACTGCGGCGCCCGGCCTCCGGGCATGTAGTCGTGTCCGGTGAACAGGCGCGTCTCGTCGGGCAGGGCCAGAATCGCTTGTATGGAGTGCCAGAGCGCCCGCGCATCGCCACCCGGGAAATCCGCCCGGGCGCTGCCGGTATCCGGCTGGAACAGCGTATCGTGAATGAATGCCGCATCGCCCACCACGTAGGTGATCGAGGCCAGCGTGTGACCCGGCGAATGCATGACGGTTGCCGAGAGTTCACCGATCTCGAAGGTATCGCCGTCGGCGAAGAGCCGATCCCACTGACGCCCGTCTGCCGGCATGTCCGGCCAGTGGTAGATCTCCTTCCACAGCGCCTGCACGTTGGTCACGTGCTCGCCGATGGCCGTCGGCGCGCCGGTCTTCGCCTTCAGGTACTGCGCCGCGGAGAAGTGATCCGCATGGGGGTGGGTGTCCAGAATCCACTCGACGCGCAGCTGGTGCCTGGCCACGTAGGTCAGGAGCTCATCGGCGTGATGCGTGGCCGTGGCGCCGGACTTCTCGTCGAAATCCAGCACCGGGTCGATGATCGCACAGGCGCGGGTGGCCGGATCAATGACGATGTACTGGATGCTGCCGGTACGTGGGTCATAGAACCCCGCTACCTCCGGCGAGCCGGCGCCGGTGCTTTGGGAGCGAGCGAATGTGTTCATGAAATGGCCTCGTACTGATCGATGCGATGAACGTAGATTAGCACGATGACAAATACCGATATAACCATAGCGTCACAAGCTATATACCAGCTTTTACTCCCGATCACCCTGCGAAAGAAAAGGCATCGATCAGGTCATGAAAGATAGCGAGACAAAGCCTCTGATCAAAACTTCTTCTCCAGCGCGAAGCGCGGCTGCTCCCGGCCATCGACCGAAACGCTTTCCATGAACATGGCCAGCGGGCGTACCCACAAGCCGTAGTCGCCGTAGAGCGCGCGATAGACGACGAGCGGCTCTTCGCTTTCGCTGTGGTGGGCGATGCCGGTGACTTCGTACAAGGCACCTTTATAGTGACGGTAGATGCCGGGGGCGGGGGTCATGGTGCGTTCTCCTCTGAGGGGGCGTCGGGTTGCGCCGCCTTTCTGGCCAGCCGCTCGAGCACTTTCGAGGCGGCGACGAAGCCGAAGGTGCCGGTGACGAAGGTGGCCGCACCGAAGCCCGAGGCGCAGTCGAGCCGGGTGGCCTCACCGCTGCCCGGCTTTTGCAGGCATACCTCGCCGTCGGCTCCCGGGTAGACGAGCTGCTCGTCGGAGTAGACACACTCCACCGAGAAGCGCCGCTTGGGATTGCGCGAGAAGCCGTAGTCGCGACGCAGGCGCGAGCGCACCTTGGCGAGCAATGGGTCGTGCTCGGTACGGGTCAGGTCGGCCACCTGGATGCGGGTCGGGTCGCTCTGCCCGCCCGCCGCGCCGGTCACGGTGATCGGAATCTTGCGCCGCTTGCACCAACTGATCAGCGCGGCCTTGGCGATCACGCTGTCGATGGCATCGACCACGTGAGCGACGTCTTCCGGAATGCGCTCGGCCAGGTTCGTCGGCGTGACGAAGGCGGCGTCGGCGATGACCTCGATCTCGGGGTTGATCAGCCGGCAGCGGCTGGCGAGCACCTCGACCTTGGGCTGGCCTATCGTGCCATCCAAGGCGTGCAGCTGGCGGTTGACGTTCGAGGTGCAGACGTCGTCGAGATCGATCAGCGTGAGCTTGCCTATCCCTGAGCGCGCCAGCGCCTCCGCCGCCCAGCTGCCCACGCCCCCCACGCCGACCACCACCACGTGCGCCTGACGAAAGGCACTCGCCGCGCGCTGGCCGTAAAGGCGGCGAATGCCGCCGAAGCGAAAGTCGTAATCGGATGACTCGGTCAAGGGTGTCTTTCTCCTGTAGCAGGGTCGCGCGAACGCGTCGCGTCCCGGGGCGTCAGTGTCACCTGGTCCTGCGGCAGGTGCCCGGCCCAGCCCAGGCGCTCCAACAGCGCCGTCATGACCGGGTCGAGCGCGCCGCTCACCTCCAGGCGCTGATCGCGGCAGGGGTGGTCGAAGGCCAGGTGGGTGGCCGCCAGCAGCAGCCTCGGGGCGGCGAGGCGCTCGGCGAAGAAGCGGTTGTGCACGCTCTTGCCGTGCTTGGCGTCGCCGATGATCGGGTAGCCGCGCCGGGAAAGGTGGCGACGAATCTGGTGGCGGCGCCCGGTCTGCGGGTGCGCCCGCACCAGCGAATAGCGCGCCACCGGGTAGCGGTCGACCTGAACCGGCAGCTCCACGCTGTCCAGGCGCTGAATGTCGGTACGCGCGGGCATCGCCGGCATGTCCGCCTTGGGGCGACTGCCGTCCTCCTCGCGCAGCGGGTAGTCGAGGGTTTCCGCCTCCGGCGCCTTGCCGCGCACCACCGCAAGATACTGCTTGTCCACCTCGCGCTCGTTGAACGCCTGGCTCAGCCGGGCCGCCGCCGAGGAGGAAAGCGCCATCACCATCACCCCGGCGGTGGGCCGGTCCAGCCGGTGCACCGGGTAGACCCGCTGGCCGAGCTGATCGCGCAGCTGCTGGACGAGAAAGGTGGTTTCACCGCGGGCGAGCTTCGAGCGGTGTACCAGAAGCCCGGCGGGCTTGTAGAGCACGACCAGATGTTCGTCCTGAAAGAGAATGCGTAGGGGCGCCATGGCCGGCCTCGTTGAAAACTGGCGCCATTGTCGCGGCTCCAGGCGCGCTTGTCACCCGGCGAGAAGCGTTCGGCGACGGTGGCATAGCCTGGCTCGAGCAGCTACCTTTCAAGAGCACCCTTTCGGGGGCTTCCATGGAACAGGATTAAGGAGAACAGACGATGCGTTTAGCCACTCCCTTGACCGCCATCACCGCGGCGCTGCTGCTGGCCACCACCGCCCATGCCCAGAGCAGCGATTCGCTCGAGGTCAACATGCACGACGTCACCGCCGACGGCGTGGGCGAGGCGATGGGCACCGTGACCATCGAGAGCTCGGAGTTCGGCGGCGTGATGCTCACCCCGTCCGTCACCGGCCTCGAGCCCGGTATCTACGGCTTTCACCTGCACCAGAACCCGAGCTGCGAGCCGGCCGAGGACGACGACGGTGAAATGGCCGCCGCTCAGGCCGCCGGTGGCCACTACGACCCGGAGGGCACCGAGACTCACCAGGGCCCCTATGGTGAAGGCCACCTGGGCGACTTGCCGGTGCTGACCGTCAATGAAGACGGCGAAGCCAACCTGCCGGTACTCGCGCCGCGCCTGAGCATGGAGGACATGACCGACCGCGCCCTGATCATCCATGAAGGCGGCGACACCTACGCGGACGAACCGCACCTGGGCGGCGGCGGCGCGCGCATGCTGTGCGGCGTGACGCCCGCCTCCTGAGCCGTTGCCGGCATCGCACCCTCGAGACGGGCAGCCACGCGCTGCCCGTCTTGCGTTTGTGGTCACAGAATCGTCCTAAAGAAACTAAAGTCGTAGAGCGAATCTTGGCGTGAATCGGTACATTCGGCGAGTGTCGCCAGGCGTCTGTCCTAGCGCTGGCAAGTGGTTATCTTCTCTGACTAACCTACATCGAGTATCTCAATGATTACCTTCATCGCCTCCATACTGCTTTTGATCGTGGGTTACTTCACCTACGGCAAGTTCGTGGATCGGGTGTTCGTGGCCGACCGCAAGCGCCCGACTCCCGCCTTCAGCATGCGTGACGACATCGACTACGTGCCGATGAATACCACGCGCAACTCGCTGATCCAGCTACTCAACATCGCCGGTGTCGGCCCGATCTTCGGACCGATCCTGGGCGCGCTCTACGGGCCCGTGGCCTTCGTGTGGATCGTGGTGGGCTGCATCTTCGCGGGTGCCGTACACGACTACCTCACCGGCATGATCTCGATTCGCAACCACGGGGCGCATCTGCCGCAGCTTGCGGGCAAGTTCCTGGGCAAGGCGATGAAGCACGTGGTCAACGGTTTCGCGCTGCTGCTTTTGCTGCTGGTGGGCACGGTGTTCGTTACTTCGCCGGCCACGCTTCTGGCCAACATGACGTCCCTGTCACTGCTCGCCATCACCCTGGTCATCTTCGCCTACTACCTGATCGCCACGCTGTTGCCGATCGACAAGGTGATCGGGCGCATCTACCCCTACTTCGGGGCGCTCTTGCTGTTCAGCGCCGCCGGTATCGGTATCGGTCTGGTCGTCACCGGTGCACCTATCCCTGAGCTTTCGTTCCAGAACATGCACCCGGACGGCGCGCCGATCTTCCCGCTGCTGTTTCTGACCATCTCCTGTGGCGCGCTTTCCGGCTTTCACGCCACGCAAACCCCGATCATCTCGCGCACCACGGAGAACGAAACCAGCGGCCGGCGTATCTTCTACGGCATGATGATCACCGAAGGCGTGATCGCGATGATCTGGGCCGCCGCTGCCATGAGCCTGTTCTACGGCGACCAGTCGCTGTCCGACGTGCTGGCCGCCGGTGGCCCCGCCGCGGTGGTGAGCGAAGTCTCCGTGACCATGCTGGGCGCGGTGGGCGGCACGCTCGCCATCCTCGGCGTCATCGTCCTGCCGATCACCTCCGGCGACACCGCGTTTCGCAGCGCCCGGATGATCATCGCGGATTACCTGAAGATCGCCCAGAAGCCGATCGCCAAGCGCCTGATGATCGCCCTGCCGCTGTTCGTGATCTCCTACGCGCTGACCCACATGGACTTCACGCTCTTGTGGCGCTACTTCTCCTGGGCGAACCAGACCACCGCGGTCATCGCACTGTGGGTCGCCACCATGTACCTGGTGCTGTCGCGCAAGCCCTACCTGATCACGGCCATTCCGGCGGTATTCATGACCATGGCGACCTTCACGTACCTGGCCTTCGCCCCGATCGGCTTTGGCCTTCCGCTGCAGATGAGCTATGTGGTCGCCGCACTCGGCACCCTGGTGTGCATCGCGCTGTTCATGAAGCGGGTGCGTCGCTTGAGCCGCGCCACCTTCACCGTGGACGAGCCGGTCCCCCTGGCGGGTCAAGGCCTGGCCGGTTTCGCTGCCAGCGAACGCTAATCTCCAAAACCCTGCTCTGCCCGGCCCCGCGCCGGGCAGTCTCTTTTCACCGCCTCACTGGCCGTTCCCTCCATTCAACTTTACGCGGTATCCAGGCTTTCAGGCGGCATTCCCTGCCCGTTCCCGTCTTTTTATTCACGCTGGCCAGTTTGCCAAGCGACGCACGCCAAACTACGCCCGCCCAAAACTCTCACTTTAATTAACTATTCGGATCGGGCGTCTTTACTTACATCATGGGTAGTCGGCCAAGGCGATTAAGCAAACGCATAATTTCTTCGCGCCGATTGACGCTTGATTCAGGTTATTAATTCTTTCCCGCCGACCTGCCAGTATCGAGAGTGAAGCGAGTGCTCGCTTCTGACGAAACGCTAACGTCAATGGCTTCTCCGGCCGGAGAAGTGACACCCGGGGTACGCCCCGGCCCGTTACTATGGAGAGTAAAATGTTTCATCACTCATCGAAGCTTCAATACCCGGTCAAGGTCGACAAGCCCAACCCGCAGTTCGCCATGCTGCTGCAGCAGGCGATCGGCGGTATCGAGGGCGAGATCCGCGTGGCCATGCAGTACTTTTTCCAGGCCATGGGCGCGCGCGGCGACGACCGTATCCGCGACATGCTGATGTCCACCGCCACCGAAGAGCTGTCCCACATCGAGATGCTCGGCCACGCGGTGGCGCTGAACCTGGAAGGCGCGCCGGTCTCCTACCAGGAGGAAACCGCCAAGGATCCGGTCATGAACGCCATCCTGGGTGGCGCCAACCCGCGCCACCTGCTCTCGTCCGGGCTATCCGCGATGCCGGTCAACGCCAACGGCGTGCCCTTCGACATGAGCCACGTCTACGCCACCGGCAACATCGGCGCGGACATGATGGCCAACGTGGCGGCGGAATCCGGCGGTCGCGTGCTGGCGACGCGCCTCTACAACTGGACCGACGACCACGGCATGAAGGATTTCCTGTCGTTTTTGATCGCCCGGGACACCTACCACCAGCAGCAGTGGCTGGCGATCATCGAGGAGCTGGGTGGCATGCAGGCGCAGCTGCCGATCCCGAACTCGACGCCGGAAGAGCACGAGGCGACAGAGCACTCCTACTACTACCTCAATACCCTGCTCGACAAGGACGCGCCCAAGGGGCGCTGGGGCGAAGGCCCGTCGCTGGATGGCCGCAGCCAGTACTCGATCAAGAACACCCCGGAACCGCTGGGCCAGGAGCCCTCGCTGGGCGGCGCCAAGCCGAACTCCGGCGCGCAGACCGATCAGGTCGACCCGGCCAAGTAAGTCTTGACCGCGCACGAAAAAAACCCCGAACCAGGTTCGGGGTTTTGTCGTTCAGGTGCTCAACGGCTCATTCGTAGGACTGGTCGCCGGCCACGTGCATCTGACGCTGCATGTAGTTCTGCAGGCCGACCTTGTCGATCAGGCTGAGCTCGGTCTCGATATGGTCGATGTGCTCTTCTTCATCGGCGAGCAGGTCGCGCAGCATGTCGCGGGTCACGTAGTCCTTGACGCTTTCGCAGTAGGTGATCGCTTCGATGTAGTCGTTGCGGCCGTCGTGCTCGATCTTGAGATCGCACTCGAGCATTTCCTTGACGTTCTCGCCGATGTGCAGCTTGCCCAAGTCCTGCAGATTGGGAATGCCTTCGAGGAACAGGATACGCTCGATGATCTTGTCGGCGTGCTGCATCTCTTCGATGGACTCGTCGTACTCCCACTTGGCCAGCGCCTTGAGGCCCCAGTCCTTGTACATCTTGGCGTGCAGGAAGTACTGATTGATCGCGACCAGCTCATTGCCGAGTGCGATATTGAGATGCTCAATGACCTTGGGATCGCCTTTCATACGTCACCTTCGTTGTAGTACTGCCGTTATAGTACTGCCGTTGTTGTCGCAGCAGGTTATTCGGACAATCAAGCAGTTACGTCAATAAAGCAGCGGGGCTTCGCAGAACCCGCCACGGGGTGACTGAAAGTATAGATCAGGCATTAAAAAACACAAGGAAATCAGTTGCTTGTTAAAAGCAACTCAAACAATAGTGATTCGCGTCATACGGCGTAAGCGAGTCCCATGTCTGCCTGGGCGCGAACCTCCTGAACGGCTTCGCGGGTAATCGACTTAGCCAAACAGGCGCACTTGCCGCACTGGGTAGCGCAGCCCGTCGCCTCGCGAACCTCGCGCCAGCTGCGCGCGCCTTCGTTCACTTCGCGGCGAATTCGATGGTCGGTCACACCCTTGCACACACATACGTACATGACATCACCTCATGAAATCCATGCGGTAAATGTAAATGATTCGCATACATCTTATCAAGTAGAAACGAATCGCCTTTGCAAGCCATTTTTGATGGCGTCAGGATTTATCATCGCAAGACAAGCGCTTGGCGTTTTTTTCCGCGTGCGCGAATCGCCATAAAAAAGGCCGCTGCGTTAGCGGCCCGATGGCGAGAGGGCGAGCGATCAGCCGTTACGTCGCAGGAAATGGATACCGACCAGTGCACACACCAGGGTGGGGACCAGCACCGCCCAGACCGGCGAGAAGCCGAAGATGGTCGAGGCCGGCGCCAGGAGGTCCTGGATGTACTTGAACACCAGCCCCGTCACCACGCCATAGAACACCCGGGTGCCGGCGGCCACGCTGCGCAGCGGTCCGAACACGAAGGAGGCGGCGATGAGGACCAAAGACGCCATGGTGAACGGCATCAGCACCTTCTGCCAGAAATAGAGAAGCGGCTGCGCGGCGCTTTGCCCCTGCGCCTGCAGATAGTGGGCATAGGCCCACAACTCGCTGGGCGCCTGGCTTTCGATATCACGCAGCAGCCGTTCGAGCTGGGTCGGGGTGAGATCGGTTTCCCACACCATTCGGGCCTGGTGCTCCGATTCGGTGTGATCCTCGTAGATCCGCGTGGTATTGACGTTCTCGAGCTGCCAGCGCCCCTCCTCCCAGTGAGCCCGGGCGGCCCGGGTCGCTTCCACCAGGCGGCGCTCGTCGAAACGGTAGCGGGTCAGGTCGAGCACCACGTTGTCGGCGCGAATGGCGCCGAACCGGTAGACGCTGTCGCCCTCGAACTGCCAGCCGCTGCGGCTTTGGAGCATGGCGCTCTCGCCCTGGCGCTGCTCGAGCCGCCAGGCCTCGGCGAACTGTTCGGTCCTGGGGCTCACGAACTCGGCCACCAGCAGCACCACCGCCACCACCAGCAGCACCGGCTTCATGACGCCCCACACGATGCGCGCCAGCGAACGCCCGGCGGCGCGCATCACCGTGAGCTCGTTGCTGGACGCCATGGTGCCCATGCCGATCAGCGCGCCGATCAGCACCGCCACCGGCGCGTACTGGTAGAACCGCCAGGGCAGGCGCATCAATAGATACAGCAGCACGTCGAGCGCCGAGTAGTTGCCTTGGGTATCGCCCAGATCACCGATGTAGGCGATGGTGATATCGAGCCCCAGCAGCACGAACTGCACGATGATGATCGCCCCGAGGACATTACGCGCGATGTAGCGGTCCAGGCGATCCGCCACGGTCAGTACACTAAGCATTAACGCATTCCCTTACGTTGCGAGCGCCAGATCAGAAGGCCCCCCAGCACCAAGAAGAGTCCATGCACCGGCCACACGCCGACCGCGCTTGGCAGCGAACAGCCGCCGATGGCGTCCACGGCGGCGAGCAGCAGGCTCAAGTACGCCACGTAGAGGAACACCGCCGGCAGCAGCTTGGCGAAACGCCCCTGGCGCGGGTTGACCCGCGACAGCGGCTGGGCGAGCAGCGCCAGGATGAAGACCATCAGCGGCAGCCCCGCGCGCCACTGGAACTGCGCCTGGGCGCGCGGGTCGGCGTCGTTCCAGAGCTCAGCGGTGGTGGCGAACTCGAGCGAATCGAGCTCCTGGCGATTACGGCTCAAGCCCAGGCGCAGGGTGTAGCGCTCGAAGGTAAGACGCTCGGCCTCGCGGCGCCCCGGCGTCACGCCGTAGCGCTCGCCCTCCTCGAGAATCAGGAAGCGGCTGCCGGTCTCGACACGCGTCTCCTGGTGCCCGGTGCGCGCCCGCGTCACGTAGC